>JAISYM010000098.1 GCA_031269875.1 Synergistaceae bacterium | reverse complement strand
CGCAAAAAAATGTCCAGCGACCCGCCGTCGAACGCCATGTGGTGAAAGTCCGCCAGCAGCGTGACGCCCTCCGGGGTCCTGCACACCCGCGCGCGGTAGAGCGGGCCTTTGAAAATATCGAAGGGCCTGACGAAGTTCTCGATGATATCCGCAAGGGCGTTTTCGCTCGTCTCGTCGCAGGTGACTTCGGCGGGCGCGTCGCCCGGAAGCATTCGCGCCTCCTCGCCAACCGTCGCCAAGCGGGACTTGACTACTGGGTGCGCGTCGATAATGATTGCCGCTGCTTTGGCGAGCCTCCGGGCGTCCACGGACGGCGAAAATTTGAGGTAAAACGGGATGTTGTAAACGGTGGAACCCGGCCTCTTTATGCAGTCGAAGCAGACGCCCGCTTGGCTCCCGGAGAGCGGGTAACCTCCTTCGGCCAGCCCTGCGTTGTCGGGTTTTTCTCCATCCTCTTCCGAGCGGTGCGCCAGCAGCTTCTTGATGATCGCGTTTTCGATCCCGAGCAGTGTCGGGGTTTTCATTACCTCCGGAACGGACGGGGCTGCGCCCAAGCGGCTGTCGAGGCGCACGCAGAGCCTTATGGCCGAGAGGGAGGCTAAGCCCGCGCGGAGGAGGTTCGTGTTCGCGTTGAACCGGTCGTGGCCTAAAATTTCCTTTATCACTTCAGAGATGGCTCTCTCCAGGTCGCTCGGCGCGCGGTTTTTTTCGCCGCCTTCGCCGTCCTCGTCCCCCGCCGCAAAGGCCGGCGGCGGGAGCTTTTTGCGGTCGACCTTCCCGTTGGGGTTGAGGGGTATGGCGTCGACCTGCGTCGTGGCGGCCGGGACCATATACGGGGGCAGCTTGTCCTCAATGAAGGCGTTGAGGTCTGTTATGTCGATGGGGGAGTCCGCGACTATGTAGGCAACCGCGCATTTCCCGCCGCCGGGGGCGTCGAGAGCCACTACCGCCGCGTCCTTTACGCCCTTGTATGCCCGGATCCTAAGCTCGATCTCCGGGAGCTCGACGCGGAAGCCGCGTATTTTCACCTGGAAATCGCTCCTGCCGATGAAATCCACGTTCCCGTCAGGGAGGAACCTGGCGATGTCGCCGGTTTTATACATGCGCGAGTAGTCCGGGTCACTGCTGAAGGGGTTTTTGACGAACTTTTCGGCGGTCAATTCCGGCCTGTTGAGGTAGCCTGCGCCCACCTGACGCCCTGCGATGCAGAGTTCCCCCGCGACCCCCACCGGGGCCAGCCCACCTAATTTGCTCAGGATGTAAATCGCCGTGTTCGCCGGCGGCTTGCCGAGCGGGACACGGTCGTAGAGGCGGTCCACCTTGAATAGCGTAGATAATATGGTACATTCCGTCGGGCCGTAAGCGTTGTTGAGCCTGAAGGATGTGGGGGGGCTTATAGGGGCGAGCGTCTCACCGCCGATTGTGAGTATCCTGAGGGACTTGTTTGGCATGTCCACGGCGAACTGGCGTCCAAGTTGGGTCGTCATGAACGCTATCGTGACACCGTATTTATTGAAGCTGTTGTTCAACAGCGGCAGGTCGAGCCGCATCTCTTCGGGCACTATGTATATCGCCGCGCCGGACGCCAGCGTCGGGTACATATCCATGAGGCAGGCGTCGAAGCCGAAGCTGGCGTATGCCGCCACTAGGTCGTCGCCGGTCATGGCGTATTCTTCTATCAGCCAGCGGCAGAAGTTCGCGAGGTTGCCGTGGGTCAGCGTCACACCCTTGGGCTGCCCGGTCGTGCCGGACGTGTAGAGCAGGACAAGCTGGTCGCCCGGGAGGGGCGAGGCTGACGACAGGCTTGGAGCCTCCTCTCCGCCGTTTCCCATTCCTTCGATCTCGCTCATGCCGATCCGCGTCCCGCCGAAGCCCGGTATCAGATCCTCGAGGCCAGCGTCCGCGATCACCGTCCCGGCCCCGGAGTCCTTGAGCATGAACTCCAATCTCTCGGTTGGATACGTCGGGTCGAGCGGGACGTATCCGGCCCCCGTCTTGAGGACGCCCAAGGCGCAGACGGGCATCTTCTCGCTCCTCTTGAGCAGGAGCCCTACCCAGCAGCCCTTCCCAATCCCGATCTTGCGGAGGGCCGAAGCGATGGCGTCCGTTTTCGCGTCCACCTCCCCGAATGAAAGGGAGATGTCCTGAAAGAGGACGGCCCTGCGCCCGGGCGCTTCGGCGGCCCTTTCACGGAAGAGGTCGACTATCGTGCGCCCGTCGTCGTCGATCTTCCTTCCGGCGAAATCTTCCAGCACTTTTCTCCGGTGGGCGTCGGGCAGGTCGGCCAGATCCCCGGCAGTCTTGCCTGGGCCGCCCTCCCAGGCGGCAATCCTGTCCATTATGACCTCGAATTGATCCATCATGCCGCCCGTGACACTATCGTCGTAGAGTTCCGGGGAGTAGGCGAGGGATGCCCGCATGTCGTCGCCCCAGATGAACATCTCCAATTTGAGGTCTACGCGCAGGTCCTGCAAAACCCTCGGCAGCGTGCTTATGGTGAGGCCGCCGACGGCGAAGGGAGAAGGCTCGATAAGCCAGTTTACGATTACGTCGAAGAGTGGGTGGCGCGACTCGTTGCGGTCCGGGGCCAGGATCGGCGTCAGGGACTCAAACGGGCAATCCTGGGCTGCCTTCAAGCCATTGAGCGTGTCGGCCACCCGCCTTACATATTCGGCTATGCCCTCGTCCGGGTCGATTTTCACCCTGACGGGTAGGAGGTTCGCGAACATCCCGGCCATCCGCGCCGTTTCCGGTCGCGTACGCCCGCTGACCGCCACTCCAAGCGTGACGTCCCGGCTGTCGCAGTATTTCGCAAGGGCGAGCGCGAAGGCCGCGAAGAATACGGAGAAGCGGCTTATCCCCATCCGCTTGGCGAACCCCGCGAGCGCCGAAATATCCCTCCGCCGTTCCCATGCGTTTGTCGCGGCAGAGAGCTGGGGGGGCCTCAGCGAGCGTATCGGCATCTCGTTTTCTGGCACGCCGTCGGCAAACATGTCCGTGAAGAACTTCTTTTTTCCCTCCAGATCGTCGTTTTCAGCCGCCCACAGGGCGTAGTCGAGGTAGTCGGGGGAGTCGTCCGTGGCAGGGTACTCGCCGCCATTCCCGTAAAGCTCTTTCAGATCCGACAGGAAGCGGTAGAAAGCCCCAAAATCCATGACGATGTGGTGAACCCACAGCGCCAGAACATGCCGCTCCGCCTCCCCTTCGATTTCGACGAGGGTGAAGCGGAACAGGGGCGCGCGGCCTATGTCGAAAGGCTTGTTCAGCGATTCTATCACGAGTCGGAGTTCGTCCGCGCCGCAGCGCCTTCTCTCCAGGATGTCCGGCCCCGCCGCGCAATCGTCCGAAACTTTGCGGACGACTTCGCCGTTAATGGCCGGGTAATACGAACGCATGATCCTGTGGCGTGTCACGAAAGAGCGAAGAGACCTCTCCAGCGCCGCCAGGTTCAAGGGGCCGGACAGCTCCAGCGTGAAATTGACGTTGTAGTCCGTCGATTCCGGGTGGAGGTAATTTTCCGCGGCCATCTGGCGCTCCGGGAAGGAGAGGGGCCAGGTATCGCGATTCTCCACATGCTCTATGACGGTATTTTCCTGTGCCGTGCCGCTGTTTTCGTCCAATGCCCCGCTCAAGCTCTATACCCCCTATGTGTGTCCGGCGCCGCCGGACAGGTTGAAAATGTTTTTACTTGTCAGACTGCAATGATATCACATTGTCACCGAATGACCCAAGGATCGGTTTACCTTATTGACAGATCAGGGGAATGTTTATATATTGAGTCCTGTTGTTATTACTAACTGCTAATAGGAGACGGTGCAAGTGCGATCTGAGACGAAGCAGATGCGGCAAAAACAACTTCTGGGCCTTTTGGATTCCGATCCGCTGATGTCCGACAGCGAGCTGGCGAGAGCGTTAGGCGTCAGCTTGGGAACTATTCGTCTCGACAGGGTGCTGTTGAATGTTCCCGAGCTTCGCGAACGCGCGCGCCAGATGGCGGAGAACGCCTCCAGCCGCCTCACCTCCATGAAACAGGAAGATGTGTTGGGCGAGATCATCGAACTCGAACCGAACAGGCTCGCCCTCTCCGTTCTGTCCACAAACAGGGAATACGCGTTCAGGCACACGGATCTCATCGCGGATCACTATATATACGCTCAGGCCGCGACGCTTGCCATTGCGGTCGTGAAGGAGGAACTCGTCATCGTTGGATCGGCACGGGCAAACTTCATGCACCCGGCGAGGGTTGGCGATCGTCTGATGGCCTGCGCCAAGCTGGGTACGCACAAGGACAATAAATACGCGGTCAGCGTTCACACCAGGATAGGAAACAGGGAAGTATTCGTCGGACGCTTTGTCGTCGTTGCTGTGACGGATGCCGAAAGCGCCCGCGTCTCTCGCGGCGGACATGCCGCAGAGAGAGTGGGATAGGGGCCGCGCCTTGCTGTTTGCGCTGGACGCTATGGGGGGAGATTTTGCCCCGAAGGAGCCTTGCCGCGGCGCGATTCTGGCTTGCGGCGAGGAGCCGGAGCTTTCGGTGGCCTTGGTCGGGAGGAGAGCGGAGATAGAGCCCTATTTGGAGGACGCCCCCTCCAGCGTGCGATCCCGGATAAGTATCGTCGAAGCGTCCGAGGTCATCGGAATGGGCGACAATCCCGGTTCGTCCATTCGTACCAAGAAAGACTCCAGCATGAGGGTGATAATGGAGATGGTGCGCGCCAGGGAGGCGGTAGGCTGCATTTCCGCCGGCAATACGGGCGCGATCGTGGCGGGCGGCGTGCTGGTGGTCGGCCGCATACAGGGGATAGACCGTCCGGGACTCGCGGTTCCCATACCGGCGCTCAACAGGGCTTCCCTTCTGCTCGACGTAGGCGCGACGGTGCGGTGCAAGGCCATAAACCTCTATCAGTTCGCGCACATGGGATCGATTTACATGAGATCTCTTTCCGGAGTCGAGAACCCGAGCGTAGCGCTCTTGTCCAACGGTTTGGAGGAGATAAAGGGCGACGTGGTCATATCGGAGGCCCGCGAGATGCTGGCCGGGGCGTCCCTCAACTTCAGCGGTTACGTCGAGGGCAAGGACGTGCCGCTCGGACGCACGGACGTAGTGGTCTGCGACGGCTTTACGGGGAACGCGCTGATAAAGTTCGGCGAGGGGATAGGCGAGATAGTGAAGTCGGTGGCGCGAACGGAGATAGAAAACCACTTTCTCTCTAAAATAGGAGCGGCATTGATGATGCCCGCCCTCAAGAAAATTTGGGCGCGTTTTGAGCACGAACAGCGGGGGGGATCTCCTCTGTTGGGCGTTGACGGTATAGTCGTAAAGGCGCACGGCAATTCGAGGGACAGGGCAATCGCCGGCGCGCTGAAGGTGGCGCTGGGCTTTGCACAGCTCAAGGGGACAGAACTGATCAAGAACAGTTTTGAGACCGATTTTTGAGATACGGGTTGCTTATAACGCGGTTGGGCGGCTCTCAAAACTGGTTTTGACGCTTCACCCTTTAGGCGCCTGATTTTAAATTGGCATTAAACGCGTAATGGAGCGGGAGGTACTTGTTTTGGCGATAATACAGGGAAGACCGGTTGGTATCCTTGGAACCGGCATGAGCCTACCCGAGAGGGTAGTTACGAACAGAGATCTTGAGAAGATCGTCAACACGAGCGACGAGTGGATAGTGCAGAGATCCGGCATACATACGAGACGCATGGCTTCGGCGGGTGAGAGCAACGCGTCGCTCGCTGCGGTCTCGGCGCTCGCGGCAATGCGAGCCGCCGCTGTCCCGGCGGACGATATAGATATGATAATGGTGGGGACGAACTCACCGGACACCCTTTTCCCGGGCGTGGCCCCGATCGTCCAGAGTATGACAGGCGCTTCGCGCGCCGGGGGTATGGACGTTCAGGCCGGCTGTCCGGGCGCTCTGTTCGCGATGGCGGCGGCGGCGGGTGGGATAGCTTCCGGAATATGGGATAATGTCGTCGTCATAGGCTCTGAGGTCATGACGCCGCTCGTCGACCAGACGGACCGGAGTACGTGCGTCCTGTTCGGGGACGGCGCGGGCGCATGCGTAATGGGGCCTTGGCGAGAGGGCGCCCTCAGGGTGACACACGCCGACATGAAGGCGGACGGATCAAAGAGTGATCTCATATCTCTCCCCGGCGGGCTCTCCGCTCTGCCGGCCAATGAGAGGACTTTGCGCGAGAAGATGCATTTCCTGAAGATGAACGGCCGAGAGGTGTTTAAATTCGTAAGCCGTGAACTTCCTGATTATCTGGCGAATTTTTGCCAAAGTTGTGGTATAACTTGTGACGAAGTGGATTGGTGGATATTTCATCAGGCCAATATCCGAATAATCGAGTACGTTTGCGAGAGGATGAAAATTCCGATGGATCGGGTCATCATAAACCTCGACAGATACGGGAACACGTCCGCGGCGTCGATAATGATCGCGCTGCACGAATCTCTCGGCTGCGGCACGATCCGGCGCGGACAGAGAACCGTGATAACGAGTTTCGGCGCCGGGATGACGTACGGCGCCATCTTGGCCGAGTCTTGAATTTGAACCGGGGTGTTGCGATGTTTAGCTCCAACAGAGTGGTGCAATTACTGAATATTAAATATCCGGTGGTACAGGGCGCTATGGCGTGGGTCGCCGACGCTGATTTAGCCGCGGCGGTGAGCAACGCCGGCGGACTTGGCATCGTAGCCGCCGGCAACATGCCAGCCGAGATGCTGGACGCTGAATTGATCAAAATTCGGCGTCTGACCGACAAGCCTTTCGGGCTGAATATAATGCTGCTCTCTCCGACCTGGGAGGACGCGCTTGATCTGGCCGAGAGGCACAAGATTCCGGTGGTCACCACCGGCGCGGGACTGCCGGGAAAGGTGATAGAAAGGCTTTCGCCGCTCGGAACTACTGTGATTCCCGTGATAGCGTCCGTGGCTCACGCCGAGCGGGTGGCAAAACAGGGCGCGGCCGCCGTAATCGCGGAGGGAATGGAGGCGGGCGGTCATATTGGAGAGATTACGACGATGGCCCTCACCTCTCAGGTCTCGCGAGCGATCGAAATCCCGGTCATCTCTGCCGGCGGCATCGCGGACGGGCGCGGGATGCTGGCCGCGTTCGCGCTCGGGGCCGAAGCCGTTCAAATAGGTACGCGCTTCGTCTGCGCGACTGAGTCGAACGTGCATGTTAATTTCAAGAAAAAGATCCTGGCCGCTAATGACCGCGGCACCGTCGTCACGGGGCGCGCCCTCGGGCATCCTGTACGGTCCATAAAGAACAAGTTTACGCAGGCCTTTGCGGATATGGAGGCTGCCGGGGTCCCAATTGCCGATCTCGACAAGTTCGGCTCCGGAAAATTGCGCGCGGCCGTCGTGGACGGCGACGTCGAGAACGGCTCCGTAATGTCCGGGCAGATTGCCGGCTTGGTGAAGGCCATTCAGCCGGCTAAAGAGATAATAGAGGAGATCGTTTCGGAGGCCGAATCCCTCAGCAGGGCGATCGCGCGCAGGTTCGATTGACCCCGATTCGGGTTCTATCTTTAAGATTGTTGTAATAAGGTGGTGTCTTGAACATGTCCTACGCGATTGTTTTTCCCGGCCAGGGAGCCCAGGAAACGGGGATGGGAAAGGATTTTTATGATTCGAGCGGCGCGGCTAAAGACGTCTTCCGCGAGGCGGACGAGGCGCTTGGCTTCTCGCTCTCCGGCGTGATATTCGGCGGAACAGAGGAAGACCTGGCGAAAACGGCCGTAACGCAGCCGGCGATACTGACGGTGAGCGTCGCCATAATGAGAACCGTTTGCGAGGAGTTGGGCGGGCGCGGCAAAAAACTCGAGCCGGCCTTTTACGCCGGTCACAGCTTGGGCGAATACACGGCGCTCACGGCGTCCGGCGCGCTGTCGTTTGCCGACGCCGTCAGGCTCGTCCATAAGCGCGGCCGTCTCATGCAGTCGGCGGTTCCTCTTGGGCGCGGCGCGATGTCGGCCGTTTTGGGACTCGATGTTGACGCGTTGAGCGATATTTGCAGGGAAGCGGGCGGCGTGTGCGGCCCCGCGAACGCGAACGCCCCCGGTCAGGTTGTGATATCCGGGGAAACGGAAGCCGTCGAGCGGGCCGGCGTACTCGCGAAGGAGCGGGGGGCGCTCAAGGTCGTGCCGCTCAAGGTGAGCGCGCCGTTTCACTGCGAACTCATGAGGCCGGTTGCGGACGAGCTGGACGCGGAGTTCCGCAAGCTGGTGTGGAACGACCCGTCCGTGCCCATTACGGCAAACGTGGACTCATCGTTCCTCGTCTCCTCGGACGCCATTCAAAAGGCGCTGTACCGTCAGACATACTCGCCCGTTCTTTGGGCGGACGGGGTGAGGGCGATGGAGAGCGCCGGAGTCAGTCTGTTTTTGGAGTTTGGTCCCGGCAGCGTTCTCTCTGGACTCATAAAGAGAACCTGCAAGGGCAAAAAAACACAGGCAGTGAATAAACTTGGCGACGTGATAAAAGCCATCGAAGCCATCGAGGAGGCGGTCGCTTGAGTTCCGGGAGGGTTGCGCTCGTAACGGGCGCCAGCCGGGGGATAGGCAGGGCCGTGGCTCTCAGGCTCGCGGCCGCGGGCTGCCGCGTCGCGATCAACTATCAGAACTCCCTTTCAGCTGCTCGGGAGGTGATGGAGGAGATACAATCCTCCGGCGGAACAGCGATGATAGCCGGGGCTGACGTCTCCGACGCCGGACAGGTCAAGGAATTGTTCGACGCTGTGAATAAGGGGCTCGGCCCGGTGGAGATACTCGTAAACAACGCCGGCATCACGAGGGACAATCTGCTCATGCGCATGTCCGACGCAGAGTGGGACTCGGTGATCAGGACAAACCTGAACTCCGTCTTTTTCTGCGCCAGAGCGGCGATTCGGACGATGATGAAGGCGCGGTTCGGCAGGATTGTGGCGATGAGTTCGGTGACCGGCCTGGCCGGAAACGCCGGACAGACCAATTATGCCGCCGCGAAAGCCGGGATACTCGGTATAATCAAGAGCATAGCGAGAGAGGCCGGTTCCCGCGGGGTGACGGCAAACGTCATAGCGCCCGGTTACATAGAAACGGATATGACAGCCTCGCTTCCCGGCGGCGTTCGTGAGGGGATATTGGCTCAGATACCGGTCGGCAGGTACGGCTTGCCGGAGGACGTGGCAAATGTCGCGGCGTTTCTTGCCTCGGATGAGGCTTCATATATAAATGGTCAGGTTATTGCCGTCGACGGCGGCATGACCATGTAGACGAGCATTGCGAATATCAAAAAACGAGCTGAAAGGCTGGAAGGAGGTGAAGAGATGCAGTCGGAGGAAGTACTTGCAAAGCTGAAGGATCTTGTGATGGACCGCCTGAATGTTGAGGAGGATCAGATAAAACCTGATGCCTCTTTCGTAGAGGACCTCGGCGCAGACTCGCTTGACATTGTTGAGTTGATTATGGGCATCGAGGAAGAATTTGAGGTTGAAATTCCGGACGAGGACGCTGAGAAATTGACGAATGTCGGAGAAGCGCTTGCCTATGTTAAGACTAAGCTGGGTGTGGAGGATTAACGAAGATCAGAGGGGCGCGCGCGTTTGCTGCGCGCCCCCTTTAAAGGAGTGATTGTGTGAGAAGGGTCGTCATCACTGGCTTGGGAGCTGTGACCCCCATTGGCTGCGGCAAAGATGACTATTGGAATGCCCTGGCCGGGGGGCGCAATGGGGTAAGCGGCATTACGCTCTTTAACACGGAGGGACACACAGCGAGGATAGCGGCGGAGGTTCACGATTTCGACGTCGAGCCTTGGCTGGATAAAAAAGAGGCGCGCAGGACGGATCGCGTCATTCACTTTGTAATACCTGCTTCCGATATGGCCTTGAAGGACGCCGGCATAGATCTCGAGTCCGTGGACGCGAATAAGTTTGGAGTGTATATCGGCAGCGGCGAGGGCGGCATCACAACGACGCACGATAATTACGATATATTGAAGGAAAAGGGTCCTTCACGCGTGAGTCCTTTTTTTGTGCCTATGATGCTGAGCAACATGCCGGCAGCCTATGTGGCGATGCGGTTTGGCGCAAAGGGGCCGAATATGGCTGTCGTTACCGCCTGTTCGACCGCGACGCACTGCATGGGAGAGGCGGCTTACGCCATAATTCGCGACGACGCGGATATCATGCTCGTCGGCGGCGTAGAGGCCGCGATAACGCCCATTGCCATTGCGGGCTTCGCCAATATGAAGGCGCTGTCCACCCGCAACGACACGCCTGAGACGGCGTCCAGGCCCTTCGACCTTGAACGTGACGGTTTTGTCATGGGCGAGGGCGCTGGGATACTCCTCTTCGAGGAGCTGGAACACGCCAAAAAACGCGGAGCTCACATTTACGCGGAGGTTACGGGCTACGGAAACACCTGTGACGCCTACCATATTACCGCGCCAGACCCGGAGGGCGACGGTTCCGTTCGCGCAATGAGGATAGCCATGAAAAAGGCCGGCTGGAACCCGGAGCAGGTAGATCTGTACAACGCTCACGGAACTTCCACGCCTCTTAACGACAAGACCGAATCTGGCGCGATCCGAACGGTCTTCGGAAGTCACGCGTACAAACTGCCCGTTCACTCGACGAAGTCAATGATAGGACACTGTCTGGGCGCGGCCGGCGCTGTGGAGACAATAGCGGCTCTTATGGCCGTGGAGCGCGGCGTCATTCACCCGACCATAAATTATGAGAAACCGGATCCCGAGTGTAACATCAACGTCGTGGCTAACGGCGCGATAGAGCGCCGCGTGGACAGGGTTCTCATAAATAACGCGGGTTTCGGCGGGCATAACGGGGTATTGGCGATCGAGCGATTCAAGGGTTAAGCCGTTTATGACCGGAAGCGCGGCCTCTCAAGGGAAGAGAGCTTTCGAGGAGTGCCTGGGTTACTCGTTCAAGCGCCCGGAACTGTTGGAGGAGGCGCTGACACATTCTTCGTACGCGAACGAGACAGGTATTCCGTCCTGTAACGAACGTCTGGAGTATTTGGGAGACGCCGTGCTCGAGCTCTGTGTATCTGAAATTCTCTTCAAGAATCACACGGACTACAGCGAGGGGGAGCTGACCAGGGCCAGGACGTCTGTGGTCAGTGAGCCGCCGTTGGCTTTGTGGGCGCTTGAAGCGGGCATCCCACCGCTGCTTCGGGTCGGAAAGGGCCTCGATCGTCAGGGAGGAAGGAGCAATCCGTCGATCCTAGCGGACGCTATGGAGGCCGCGCTCGGCGCTGTCTTTCTCGACGGCGGGTACGAGGCGGCGCGCGAAGTGGTACTCGGATTGATGACGGCGTCGGGCGAACCCATTCCGGAGAGGCGGCGCGATTCCAAGTCGCGGCTTCAGGAGAGGGTACAAGCGAAATGGGAGCTTCCGCCTGTCTATAGGGTGGTTGGCAGAAGCGGTCCCGACCATGCCGTCTCATTTAACGTAGAGGTAAACCTTCCCGACGGAAGGTTTCTCGCGTCGGGCGTTGGACCGTCCATAAAGGCCGCCAGCTTTGCGGCGGCGGAGTCCGCTTTGTCAGCGCTCAGCGGGATAGAGGACGAAGGTTGAGACGCCTAGTCTCGTTTGTCTTTGCGTTTCTTTTTTCCATCACGGCCATTTTTTCCGCGCCGTCTGTCTCGATGTGCGCGCAAAAACCGACGAACGAGACGCCCGTATACGCTACGCTTCCGTGGATAACGAGCATGGCGCGTTTTATAGTCGGTTCCACGATAAAAATAGAGCCGCTTACCGCATGGAACGGGACCGGCACGCTAAAAAACCTCCATCGCGTCCCAAATAACGCGGCGGTTATCGCGCTCGACCCGCTTGACGCCAAGAGGCACGGACTTTCGGCCGGCAGAGCAGGCCTGTACTTTTTATATGAAAATCTGCCGCTTCCTCCGGAGAAGAGGAATTCGCTTCAGTTCGACGCCTCCGCCCTTCCATTTTTGAGCCAGCGGCTTTTGATGGTGATCAGCGGTCTCAAGCCGGAAAATTACGCTTTTTACCAGCGCCGGCTGGCGGAGTTTCAGTCTCATGTGGAGAGCACCCTGGAGGTCGGCAAGAGCCAGATACAGGACATGAATATCCTGGATCTTTCCGGGGCCGCAAGCCCGTGGGTGAGAGCGGCCGCTCCCGGCGCCGTCCGCCCTCCCGAATATCTCTGGGCCGCGTGGACAAAGGGCGAGCGCCTGAGAGAGCTGTCGTTAGCCGTAAGCGAAGCCTCCCAGCGGCGGTGGTGGGTAGTCACCGACGCGTGGACCCCGCGCGATATAATGGCAGCCGCGGAAAATGCCCCACAAAAGATATACATCGAACCTCCGACGGGCGACCAGGATTTTTTCGTCTACCTTCACGGCATATACCTTCAAATGTGGAACTCGCTCGTAAAAAGATAGAGCGAACGCAACAGCTGGCGCCGCGTCCCGTCCGGCAGACCTCACCCTGTTTGCCAGATGAACGAGACATTGTCGCGGCAGCCCGAGGACAGAAGGTCATCAAAAAGCCCGCTCGCGTCCATGACCGGTGTGAGTGAGGAACGCGGCTTTCATTCTATCACCAGCATTTCAACGTTGCGTCCGGCTCATGTCGCAAACCATAATCCTCCTTTTTGTAATTTCATAAACATTATATCATTTCGGCGTCCCCAGCCACCTGCCGCATTTATGAGAGGGCGCGGTGGATAGAAGTTGAGCCCCGTTTCTGCTATACTTGTACTGATTAGTGAGGTGAGCTTTGCAATGAGCTTCAGCGGAGATATGGAAAAACTTCAGGCGATTATAGATGAGTTCGAGTCCGAAGCGCCTGATATGGAGGACTCTCTCGCGCTCTTTGAGGAGGGTGTGAAGCTGATAAGATCCTGCAGGGAGTATTTGGACGGCGCAAAGCGCAGGGTGACCGCGCTGACCGATGAGAGGGAAGCTGGTGACCTCGCTGATGCCGGAGAGTGAAGACGCGCTCGCGATCTTGAGCGGGCATTACTTTCAGTTGTTTGAGGATCACCTCGCGCGTCTCCTCGACGCAAAAAGCGACGGTGTCCCGGAGAGATTGAGGGAGTCGATGGCGTATTCGCTTCTGGCCGGGGGGAAGCGGCTTCGTCCAATTCTCTGCCTGGCGGCGGCGGAGCGTTGCGGGGTCGGGCCCGAGAAGGCGTTGCCAATGGCTGTGGCCATAGAGTTAATACATACCGCGTCCCTGATTCACGACGACCTCCCGTGCATGGACAACGACGATTTGAGGCGCGGCAAGCCTACGAATCACCGCGCTTTTGGCGAGGCGCTGGCGCTTATCGCCGGAGACGCGATGCTGATATGGGCGTTTGGTTACGCTCTTACGCACCTGCCGCGCGGCGGGATTTCCTACGAAAAGGTTTCGAAGGCTGTGGCGATCTTGGCGGAGGCGTCGGGGCCGTCCGGCATGTGCGGCGGACAAGTTCTCGACACTGACTCGGCGAGCCGAACCGACGAGGACGACTTCGTCTACAGCGTCGCGAACGCGAAGACCGGCGCTCTCATAAGGGCTTCTGTCGTCTCAGGGGCTTTATTGGGCGATATATCTGACACCGCGCTCAGGTGCTATTACGACTACGGCACTCATCTCGGGCTTGCCTTTCAGATTGTCGACGACATCCTGGACGTCACGCGGACTAAGGCAGAACTAGGGAAAACGCCGCACAAGGACGAGGCGCAGGGCAAGATGACTTTCGCGTCCGTCTACGGCCTGGACGGGGCTAAGAGCCTCGCCGCCCTTAATTCTGAAGAGGCTTGCAAAGCGATAGAGGAGCTATTTCCGGAGGGCGACCTTCTCATAGACTTGGCAAAGTCCCTCGCGGACAGAAAATCCTGAAAAGCCCGCGCGTGAAACGCCTCGATAAACTTCTCGTCGAGAGGGGACTCGCGAAGTCGAGGGAAGCCGCCAGGGAGATGATCGAGAGCGGAATAGTCGAGGTTGGCGGCATCGTCAGGGACAAGGCCGCGGGGGCGTTTCCCGAGGACGTTTCAGTGAAGGTGACGCAAGCAGGCGGCGCGACGGAGTGGGTCAGCCGGGGCGCTCGTAAATTGATCAAGGGATTGGACGAGCTGTGTGTCGACCCAGCGGGTAAAAATTGTGTCGATATAGGCGCGTCAACCGGGGGATTTACACAGGTACTGCTTTCGAGGGGCGCCGCTAGGGTCGCGGCCGTAGATGTCGGATACGGGCAGTTTGCGTGGATATTGCGGAGCAACCCGAGGGTTTGTCTGCTCGAACGTACGAACGCGCGCTTTCTGACAAGGGACGATATCGGCTGGGACGCCGATCTCATTACTGTCGACGCCTCCTTCATTTCGCTCCGTCTGCTCTTGCCGAACCTGAAAGGATTGCTTGTTCCGGAGGGCAGGATAATCGCCCTCGTGAAGCCGCAGTTCGAGGTTGGCAGACGGAAGGCGGGCAGGGGAGTGGTCAGGGACCCCGCGTTGCACCTCCAAGCGCTGAGCGGCATAGCGCTCTTTTCCCGCGAGAGCCTCGGCTTGTCGCTCTTGGGCGCGACGTATTCCCCGATCCGGGGCCCGGAGGGCAATATCGAGTTCATATTTTTATTGGGCGCCGGCGATGACAGGGAGAACGGGTTCGATATCGGGTCAGCCGACTTTCTGGCGCGGCTGGTGCGCGAGGCTCACGAGAAAACTTCATAAATAAAAGGAACGCTGATTGATTCGCCCGAACGACATTTTGCCGTTTGGGAAACAGGACGCCGCAAGGGTTTAAATCTTCGCACCGTTTAGGCATCTAACAATAAATCAGCCTTCTCGAAACTACCCGCAAATAATCCTTTTCATAAAGGTGATCATAATGGCAGAGAGAGTTGTCGGTCTTTTTTTTAAACGCGACAGGGACAGTTCCGCAATGATAGCCGAACGGATCAAATCGGCGGACTACGGCGCGCGGAACGTGCGGTTTTTCATCTGCGAGCCGGGCGACGCGGACGAGGCGGGAAAGAAACGGGATGATTTTCGCGCGATGGAGTTCGCCGTGTCGATCGGCGGGGACGGCACGTTTATGAGGACAGCGGGCGCCGTCCGCGAATATGGCGTGCCGCTTTACGGTGTGAACGCCGGAAGGCTCGGTTTCTTGGCTTCGGGAAATTACGACGATGCCGTCTCTGACGTGAAGCGGATACTGTCCGGCCGTTACCGCCTATACGCCAGAACCCAGCTCAGATGCGAGTTATCGAGAGCCGGGGATGGTTCTACCGAGGCGTTTTACGCTTTGAACGAGTTCACGCTCTCAAAGGGGCCGGTCTCTCGTCCGATAGGCATTCTGGTAACGGTCAGGCGAGAGGTGCTCTACAGGTTCCTCGCCGACGGCATAATTGTATCGACGCCGACGGGTTCTACCGCTTACTCCCTGTCAGCTGGCGGCCCTCTGGTGCATCCAGACGTTAAATGCGTGATACTGACTCCTGTGTGCCCTCACTCGCTTTACCACCGGCCCTTTATTCTGGGAAGCGACGAGACGGTGGAGATCAGTCTCGAAGGTGACAGCGAGCGAATGACGCTCTCCGGCGACGGCATTTTGAATATCGACGTAAAGAGGGGTGATTTGGTCAAGCTCTCCACGGACGAAAAAGGAATAGATATTATCGCCCTCGATAACGCGTCATATTTTGAAACACTCACCAGAAAATTGCACTGGAGGGCTGATGACAACTCCCTCTGTAAAGAGGGCGAGGCCGATGACGATGCCGCCGGTGAGACGCGATGATAGAGGAGCTCTATGTACGCGGCGTCGGAGGCGTCAGGTCCGCCGCGCTCTCGTTTCGGGGGGACTTCATCGTCATAACCGGAGAGAGCGGCGCCGGCAAGAGCAGCCTCGTCAGAGCTTTTGAATTTGTATCGGGAAGGCGCGCGCAGACGACCGCCATACACGCCGGTTTTGACGAAGCCGCTGTGGAGGCGGTGTGGAACGAGGAACGCGGCGGGGAGAAGCTGATTACGAAACGCTATCTGTCGCGTCTCGGCAAGGGGAAGTGCCTTATACACGGAGAACTTGCGACGGTGTCGCAGCTCTTTGCGGAGTCTCTGAGGCTGATAGAGATACAGAGCCAGTTCGCGCAGCTCAACCTGCTCGATCCGTCCCGTCAGCTCGCGCTCGTCGACTCCTGCGGGGGGGCGGAGCTGGCGGAAACAAGGGAGCGCCTTGCGGAACTCTTCCCGCGGATGCTGTCCGCCGAGAAGAATATCCTGGAGATTAAAAAGCGGAGGCGCGTTCTGGAGGCGGAGATGGAACGTGCCCCGGAGAGGGTGCGGGTCATAAAGTCTCTATCGCTTTACAACGGTTGTGAGGCTGAGTGGGAGGCGGAGCTGAAATCGCTCGAAAAGCGCCTCGAAGAGGCGGACAGATACGGTGAAATTCTGGAAAGGATGACCGGAGGCGAGGGCGGAGAGGGCTTTGCCGACCAGATGTCCTCCCTGCTGAGGAATATTTACGGCATAGCGCCGGAAACGTCGCTGGCACACTGGACAGAGCTCGGGGAACTGGCTCTCTCGAACTTGCAGGAACTATTCGCCTTGGCGCAGTCGGAGCTTGGCTTGATCTCGCGGGAGGAGCTCGAAGCCGGCCTCGACAGGGTAGAGGCGAAAGTGGGCTCGCTTCGCAAGGTAAAGAGGGAAACGGGAATTCGCTCGTCGGATGAGCTTTTGGCGTATATAGACGACGTGGAGGAAAAGATGAAGTGGCTTGGCTCGAGCCGCTTGTCCCTTGAAAAAAATCAGGCCGAGGCCGCCCGGATGAGAGCCGAGGCGGGGATGCTGGCGCGCAGGCTGCGGGTTTTACGCGAGCGCGCGGCCTTGGACTTTGGGGCCAGAGTCAACGGACATCTGGCGGATTTGGCGATGGATGGCGCGCGTTTCAGGGCGGAGATAGTCCATCACGACAGGGTGCGCGTTTCCGGCGCGGAGAGCGCCGTTTTCATGCTCGCGCAGAACGACTCCGCCGCCGGCCCGGTCAGCAAAGTCGCCTCAGGCGGAGAGCTGAGCCGCATACTGATCGCTATACAGGCGTCGCTGGGCGAAACGGACAAAAGCGGACGCGGGCCGGGGGTTCTCGTCTTCGACGAGGTCGAGGCGGGTCTTGGCGGACGGACGGCCCTTCTTGCCGGGGAAAAGTTAAGGGAACTGTCCAGGAACAACAGGATCATACTTATAACGCATGAGGCCGCAATCGCGGCGATGGCGTCGCAGCACTTCGTCGTCAGGAGGACCGGCGACGAAACTGAGGTCTTTGAAATTTCCGGGGAAGAGAGGGCGAGAGAGATTGCCAGAATGCTTGCCGGTTCAGAATCAGCCGAGGCGATGGAACACGCGAGGGCGCTCCTGGGGCTGAACGGCCCTGAAGACCGGCAAGCCCAGCAAAAAGACGGATCCCAAAGAACGGAGGGGCAGACATGAGGAACGACGTCAAAAAACCGATCTACATTTACCGCCACACTCACAACGGTCGGACACAGGTAATTCCATGCACGCTCAGGCAGATGTCCATTTCGGATTTTGACGAAGCCCAAAGGCTTCATAAAAAGATATCACAGGGGCTGGGTCCCGAAATATTCATTCCAAGCAGCCCCGAAGAGATAGAGATGCTTCTGAGCGACAAGGGCGTTTCGGTGGGCGTATGGCACGAGGACAGGCTGATCTCCATGAGGTCTGTTCAGACTGACGGAGATTGGGTGAACGATTCCCTCGTGAAGATGGGCCTTCCGCCGGATCCCGGGATGAATACGGCCGTCACGGATCACTGCGTCGTCGATAAGGAGTACAGGGGAAATAACATTCAGTTTCTGTCGAGCTACGAGATCGAGAGTATCATCGCCGAAAGATTCGGCGTAATCGCCACGACAGTCGCGCCGATGAACATATTCAGCTTCAAGAACATACTTCTCTGTAACTTTCACATAGTTGGCCTCGACCTCCAATACGGCGGATACCTTCGCTACACCATGCTGAAGCGCCTCCGTGCCAAGGAGTCGATATGGACAAACGCGCACCGGGCAATACCTATCCGGGACGTTAAAAAGCAGCAGCAGGTTCTTCTCGAGGGGATGGTCGGCTACAAGCTGAAGCGAATGCCGACCGGCTTCACGGTGTTCTACGCCCCGATGTCCGCGGCGCCGGCAATCGGGTGTTGATGGTACGTCCGCGGCGCATAAACACAGCCGTAAAAGTTCGAAAGGATTTTCACAGACGAACAACACGCGCGATTTTTTCAAGCCTTGCGCATTGCCGAGCTTCGCGATATAATATTTTGCTGTTATATCCCTGCCTCCCCGCAGATCAGGGGAGGCCAATAGAGCCGGTTTACGGCTCATCAGACCAGAGGGAGGAGGTGACAGACGTGCGGCTTTACGAATTGACAGTAATCCTCGTTTCCGAACTCGAGGACCACAAAGTGGCGACGGAGGAAATAGCAGAGGTCGCGCGCGGACTAGGGGCGGAGGTTGAGAAGATCGATTTCTGGGGTAAGAAGCGTTTCGCGTATCCTATCAAGAAGCAGATGGAAGGTTTCTATTCTATGATAACGATGAAAGCCCCAGCCGATCAGATTCAAGAGCTCGACCGGCTTCTTAGTCTGCGCTCGCAGATACTGCGGCATCTTGTCGTATCAATGGACGAGGAGTAAGGATCAGCCATGGCCAGAGGTTTTAACAAGGTGATAATCATGGGCAACCTCGCGCGCGATCCTGACGTGAGACATACGCCCAGCAAACAGAAGGTCGCTCGCATCACAGTCGCGGTCGGCCGCCAGTGGAAAAACAAACTCACCGGGGAGCTTCAGAGTCAGACTGACTTTATTCCCGTGGTGGCCTGGGCGTCGCTTGCCGATATTTGTGACCGCTACCTGCGCAAGGGCAAACCTGTCCTTGTGGAGGGGCGGATGCAGGTTCGAGAGTATGAGGATCAGAAGACGGGAACCAGGAAGTGGGCGACTGAAGTCGTCGCCGAAAACCTGACGATGCTCTCCGCCGGACGCAGAGAAGACGAGGCGTATGGCGATATCCCGGCGCCCCGCTCGCCGCAGGCGTATCAGAATAATCAGGCGCCGGCGGACACCAGGCGCGCGCAAGCGCCGGAGAGCGGGGACGTCGGTAGCTTGAGAGACGAGATAGACTTCGAGGAAGATTTTCCCCTCGATTTTTCCGAGCTTGGCGATTCGCACGGAAGCGGCGACGTCGATGTTCCGTTTTAGCGAAGGAGATGGATTTTAAGTGGACAATCAGTTCAGAAAAAGGCGTAAGCGTCGCCCGAAGGTATGCCATTACTGCGTCGACAAGGTCGATCACGTGGATTACAAGGAGTCTGAAAAGCTCCGCAGGTATATAACGGACAGGGGCAAGATAATCCCAAGGCGCGTTACGGGGACATGCGCGAAACACCAGCGTCAGCTTACGAGGGCTATAAAGCGGGCTCGTTTTCTGGCCCTCCTGCCATTCACCTCGGATTAAATGGGGCGGCGGACGATATACGGAGGGGGGCGTTAGTCCCCCTTTTCGCTCTTCATGGACTTTATTTTATGGCTTATATGGTGATTAAATGTCTTCCAATACAGTGAGCAGAGAGTGGTTTTTATGTTCGGCTGTGAGTTTGGCGCTCTTTGCCGCCTGCATGGTGTTACCGGCGCTCTCCCCCATATTCCTCGCGATTTGCCCCTTCCCTCAGGCGCTGCTCACTTACGAACGCGGCCTTTGGGCGGGAACGCTCTCGGTTTTGACTGTCGCCTGCGCTATATTTTTCTCGTTCGCGGCTGTGCCGTCGGCCATATATACTTTATCGATAGGCTCGGCGGGAGTCATGCTCGGCGTGATTGCCAGGAAACTGCGCGGCGGGGATATGCTGCTATTGGGTATAATCTGTTCACTCGGCTGCAAGCTGGCGGCCGCCTTTTTTCTGTATAGTGCGACCGGTTTCAGCCTGTTCCACCCGGATCCGGCCAGTTTGGAACAGACGCTTTTCTCCCTGGCCCAAAGCCGTCTCGCGGCGTTATCTGGCGTAGACGCGCAGGCTCTTGCGGAGAACATCGCGAACAGCGTACGATATGTGCTGCTGCTCATCCCGTTCAACCTGATTCTCTTTTCGTCGCTGGAGGTCTTTTTTTCGTATGTCCTGGCGTCGAGGATCCACACGGCGCGCGGAGGCGAGGCGTTTTTCAAACTGCCTCCCTTTGGGAAATGGTCCTTTCCGAGGAACATATTAGTGGCGCTTGTGGTCGGGCTTGTCTGCGAATTCGCGTCTCGCGGGAACCCAGACTCCTTTTTGCTGGCGCAGGTGAGCGCCAATCTCGGCGCGCTTACCTGGACGCTTTTCGCGATACAGGGGCTTGCCGTCGCGTACTGTTTTATGGAAATTCGTGGCTTTCCCAAAGCGTTGCGAGTCGTTATCATAATATTGACTCCGCTCTCGCAATTTTTGGGGAGTATATTTTCGATTGTCGGGATAATCGACATGGGATTCGACCTGAGAAAGTGGGCAAGGAGGAAGCGGCAGTGAAAGTCATTTTGATTCAGGATGTAAACAAGCTGGGATCTAAGGGCGATCTGTTGGAGGTCTCCGAGGGGTATGGCAGAAATTTTCTCCTCAAGAAAAAACTTGCCGTTGAGGGAACGGAAGGCAAGGTCAAGGAGTGGGAGGAGCGCCAGAAGGCCAAGGAAAACCGCGAGGCCCGGCAGCGCGCCAACGCGGTTGAGGTGAAGAAGAAAATAGGCGGCAAGATGGTGACCGTCAAGATGAGTTCCGGCGAGGAGGGACGCCTGTTCGGCAGCGTTACGAGCCAGCAGGTTGCCTCGGCGCTCTCGGCGCAGCTCGCGGTGGATGTCGATAAGAGAGAGATAAAGATGGATGAGCAGATAAAGCAGCTCGGAAGATACCCATTCAAGGTCAGACTCCACGCCGGAGTGGAGGCGGAGATGACTTTATCGGTAGAGGCCGGCTAGATTGCAGGAGTATAGATCGGAGAGGGTGCCGCCAAACAACCTGGACGCGGAGAGGGCTGTCCTCGGGGCGTGCCTGTTGGAGCGCGACGCGCTCATTCGCGTAGTGGACACCCTGCGGCCGGAGGACTTCTATGACCCTCGGCACGGCATGGCTTTCAAGGTCATGCTGGAAATGGCCGATAAGGACAAGTCGGTGGACTCGCTGACGTTCCAGGATGAGCTTTCCAGGCGGGACCTGCTCGAACGGATAGGCGGCGCTTCGTTCATCGCGATGCTGGTGGACGCTGTCACGACGACGGCAAATGTCGAGTATCATTGCGGTATCGTGCGGGACAAGTCGATTCACAGGGAGCTGATCAAAGTCGGCGCGGAAATAGCGCGCACAGGGTTCAGCGAGGAGCTCGAGTCCTCCGACGCGCTCTCTTCAGCCGAAAAACAGGTCTTTGAGATCGCGCGGAGCGCTACGTCGCGCATACGTAAAATCGCGAACGTTGTGGTGACCACTTTTGACGAGATAGAGCGCCGTATTTCGGAAGGATCGTCGGGGAATGGGATATTATCCGGCTTTACCGATTTCGATAAACTTACGGGCGGTTTTCAGCCGGGAAGCCTCAACATAATCGCCGCGCGCCCGTCCATGGGAAAGACCGCTTTCGCGCTCAATATCGCCGAACACGCCGCTTTCAGCGGTGATGTTTCAGTGCTGATATTCAGCCTGGAAATGTCGGCGGAACAGCTTGCGGGTAGGCTCTTGAGCTCCGTTTCGAAGGTGAATCTGAGAGAGCTCCAGCAGTCGAAGAACGTGAGGACAGACCAGTGGAACGCGCTCACGGACGCCGTGGCTAGGCTCAGCAGATCCCCTATCTTTATCGACGACAGTTCCACGCTGTCCACGATGGAGCTCCGCTCCCGCTGCAGGAGGTTTTTCGCCGAACACAGGAACGAGAAGAGCCTTGTTATAGTCGACTACTTGCAGCTCATGGTGAACACAAGGAGGTCGGAAAACCGCCAACAGGAGGTTTCAGATATCTCGCGCGCCATGAAAAGCCTCGCCCGCGAATTTGCCGTGCCGGTGATCGCGCTGTCACAGCTCTCCCGCGAGGTCGAAAAGCGCGGTTCAGACAAGCGCCCTATGCTCTCTGACCTCAGGGACAGCGGGGCTATAGAGCAGGATGCCGATCTCGTGGCGTTTCTTTACAGGCCGGCGTATTATCAGCAGGAAAAGGATTCCGCCGATCCGACAGCCGAGGTGGCGATCGCGAAACACCGAAACGGCCCCACCGGGAAAGCGGATCTCATGTTTTACAGGGAGTACTCCAGGTTCGAGAACGTAGCTTACGCCCACCGTTAATTTATGAGGTATACTTGTACAAATATACACTGCGCAAAGAAAACGCATGAAATAGACTATATGACCGATACTCCCCGGGAGGCATTGCTGTGGCTGATAAGATGTGGGATATTCTTCGATTTCTGAAAAATCCAGATGGAGAACTCAACCGGGATGACGCTGTCCGAACGAATGCCGAGGCTGAAAAGAAGTCTGTCGACTCGCGGTTGATCGAGTCGCTTGCGGATTCGCGGCCGGCCGATGACCAAGAGGGTTTGAGCCGGAATGAGAACGCTTTCCTCGCTGATGAGGTCGCAAGCGAGAGGATACGCGCCCATATCTCCTCGAATACCGTTCCGGGCGAGGCGAACGCGGCGCCCGTGAAGAAAACCGCTCCGCAGGCCGCCCCGAAAGGTGTAATCACTAAAGACGTTCCAGTAGGATCTTCAGAGCCGGCGGCGGCGGGCCCGTCAAAGGCGGCCCCTGCAAGACAGGAGGATCGCCCGGTCCCGGAAAAACCCCCCGCACAGCGGGGCGAAAGGCTTCTCAAGCTGCCTTTGTCCGATATAAAACCCAATCCGTTTCAGCCGAGGAAAGTTATGGGTGAAAACGAGATAACGGAGCTGTCGGAATCCATCAGGGAGCTTGGCGTCCTGCAGCCGATCCTGGTTAAGTACGCGGAATCGGGATATGAGCTTGTGGCGGGGGAGAGACGCCTTCGCGCGGCGCAGAGGGCGGGGCTGTCCGAAATTCCGGCCGTTCTGATCGAGACGGAACCGCTGACGCAGCAAATTATAGCGTTAGTTGAAAATATACAGAGGAAAAACCTCTCCGCGATAGAGGAGGCCGTATGTCTGCGTGACATTCAGGAGAAGACCGGCTGGAGCCAGACGGAGATTTCCCGAAGGATGGGACGCTCTCAGGCGTCTATCGCCAATAAACTGAGGCTGCTCCGGCTCGATCCCTCGGTGCAGGAGCTAGTGATATCCGGGAAGCTGGGGGAGAGGCAGGCCAGATCCCTTCTGAGCCTCTCTGTGGACGAGCAGAAGCTGCTTGCGCAGAAGGCGATAGACGAGGATTTGAGCGCGAGGACTCTTGAGACGCTGGCCGAAAATTGGGGCGATCACCAGCCGCAGGCTAAAAGAGCGGAAAAGAAAAAACAGTCCTCGTCTGACGGCCCGGCCGGGGAACTCTTGGGTGATTTGGCCGCGCTCGTAACGAGACACAGGAATAACGGCGTATCCGCGCAGTGGCGTGTCAAGCAGATGAATCAGAGTTCTCTGGTCGTCGAGATCTCCGTTGATTTGATGGAGGGCGCCGCGGCGGCGAGGGTTGCCGACTGATGGCAGATATTGAAAGAACACCTCAAAACGTGAAGTTCAAGGGCATAGGCGGTAAGCCCGCGAAAACGGCTCTGGTTCCGCAGTGGCTGCTCTGGGCTTGCTTCTTGATCTCGTTTTCAGCGCCGAATCTCGTATTCTCGGGCCGTTACTGGTTCGATACGCTGCATATTATGAAGTGGACCGTCACTATGCTTCCGATCGGCATACTGACTTTGATTGCGGGATCAGTCCTCGCCTCTCGTGAGCTCGGCAAGGTGGATTTCGTCTTGGACCCGTTCGGGGCGCTCTGGCTCATCCTTGTTCTCTTTGTAACCGCGCAGCCGCTGTTTACGCCGATGACGAGCTATTCCACCTTTGGTAAGGAATGGTTTTACTTCTCATGTCTCTTCGCGACATACATGCTTGCGTATAACGCCTGCAAGGGCGGGAAGCTGCACCGCGCGCTCCTCTGGGGCGCCAGCGTCAACGCGTCTGTTAACGTGCTGTTCGCCGAGATGCTGATGAAAGGGACAAACAAGGGTTTTCACTTCATACTGGATGTCCCCGGAAACTATATAGGCAATACCGCCCAGCAGGAGATGTTCGGCCTCTGGATGGCTATGGCCGTACTGAACTGCATATACCTCCACCTGTTTTACGTCGACGAACGAAAAGAGGGTGAGAGGTGGCTCGATCGCCCCGCTCTCCTGGGGGTCTTGCTGTTGAATTTCTTTTTCCTTTCGGTAAATTCCTGGGGCCTCTGGAACTCCACGGCGCGCGGCGGTATCCTCTCCCTCATCGTCGCGTTTGTGATCTTGGTAACGGGGCTTTGGAGGAGCGGCCACGTCTCGGCTCTCAAGAGGTCGTACAAGGTTTTCGGCGTGGTGGTAATCTTCCTCGCCGTGGTTCTGGCCGGAGGCTTGCTCCTTGGGATCGGCAGGGGCGGCGCGCTCGTGACAAAGATGATGGACATGATCAAAAATCCTACCTCCATCGGGAACAGGATAAGCATCTGGAAGACTAGCTTCGAGGTCTTCAGGATAAGGCCCGCGACGGGAGTGGGGTTAGGCCATTACAAGTGGCATTTCCTGGCGGGGCAGAGGAACCTCTATAGCAAGTACCCGGAACTGCTGAACGACCCGGAATACGAGTGGCAGTTCACGTACTGGGCGCACAGCGAATATATTCAATGGCTCTGCGAGACGGGCGTTCTCGGGGCGGGGTTGCTCGCTCTTATGGCCCTATGGTGGCTTTATTCCTTCGTTATGGCCCTGATCAAGAAAAAGGAGCTTCCGCCTGAAGCCCTTTGGGGTTGCGCGATGCTCTTTCTGCTCTGGTTTGACGCGCTTTTCAGCAGACCGTTTCACAGGATCGAAAACTCCGTCTGGATGTCGCTCGCTTTCGCGCTTTCCAACAGGTCTATCCTGCCGCGGCAGTTGAAGTGGACGGCAGTCGACAGCGCTTGGGTATACAGGGCGTTCGGCGTCTTTATCGCTGTAGTGTCGCTGTACGGCTTCGTCTTTCTCGCGGGAGGAATACGTGGGGATCAGCTGATATATCAGTCGCTGGCCAGGCCCAGCACGTTTCAGGAGAAGGACGACCTCCTGAAGAGAGCGGAGGGGCCTCTGATGTCCCGCGACGACGCCCGCGAGCAATACGGCTACCTCCTTGTAGAACTTGGAGTGATACAGAAGGACCAGGAGGTGTTTCTGGAGGGCATCAGGCGTCTTTACGGGGCGTTCATCAGACGCCCTACATCGAAGCTGCTGTTCGAGCTTACGGACTACGCGCGGCAGATAAATAACAGGGAACTTCTTGAAATCCTGTCGACTTACTTCAAGCCCGGCGATATGAAGGAGATTTTGATGGACGCCTCTGGCGAGGCGGAGAAGGAATGACACCCGGGGGCCGCGCGTGAAAAGCGGGAAAAGGGCCTTCACCCTTGTGGAAGTGATGATCGTCGTCGGGATCGCCGGCTTGATTATGGCCGTAGGGTTGGCGCCGCTCGTCTACTCGGTGAGGCTGATGTCCGAGACGAGAGCGGCCTTTACCGCGGAAAACAGGGAGAGGTACGCGATAAACGGCATCGCCTTGGACGTGAGGGAACTCGTCACAAACGGCGTTTCGAGCCCGTTTCGGCTGTTTCACAAAGACGCGCTGGGCGAGCCGGAAGATTATCTGTTTCTTTGGACGATAACGCCATCCTACATGCGGCTGCCTTTGGGTACCGTCGTTTTCGGGATACCACCGGAAAGCGTCCTCGGGGACGATTACCGGAAAGGCCTTTACAGGTGGCTTTTGTCGGGCGACTTGCGCCCAGATGAGATAAATGTCGATGATCATCTTAAGCCGGAGACCGGCCGGCTGATACTGGCCGGGGTCGAAAACGTAGGATTTAAGGCCTTGCAAGACGGGGAGTGGGTTGACGAGTATACGGGAGGGATGCCGCAGGCGCTCAGGATTTCTTTGAAGTACGGCCGAGACTCCGGCAAAGAGGAAAAGAACTATGATGTTTGGCTGCCGAAAAACTAGGGGTGGTTTTGTCTTAGTTGCGGTACTGATGATATCGGTCATTCTCCTGGGAGCGTCGACGAGCTTCGCCTGGTTTGCGAGGACACAAATTCGCCGCGTGTCCGACGAGGAGTTCGCGCTCGTATCCAGAACCCTCGCTGTGATTGCCTGTACTGCCGTCTCGGAATGGATCGCGAGCGACGGCAACGATTTCGACTCGGCCAGCGAGTTTTTGTACTCGCCGGATTTTCCGATATCCCTGCCATTCGATGATTGGGAGGTCGATATTAAAATAACGCCGCAGGACGCGCTCATACCGATAAACGGCGTTTTTCTGCCGGACGGCGTTACGACGAGGGCCGAATACGAGCACGCGTGGAGGGAGATATGGGATCTGTTCGGAAGAAACAACGCCGGGACGGCGGTGCTCGACTTCCTTGACAGCGACACCGAGGCCAGGGCTGGAGGCAGGGAGGAGGATTACTTCGTGAACGGGAAGATAAGCGATCTCTCCGAACTTATCAATCTTCCGGAGATAACCGCGGAGATGGTTTACGGCAGTTCCGCGGACGTTGTCTGTCTGTCCGACTATTTCACCGTCTACGGTGACGAGCGGGTCAACATAAACTTCGCTCCCGGGAGCGTGCTCGCGGTACTGGATCAGGACATAGGGCCGGACACGGCGAACGCCATTATGACGTATCGAGCGGACAATGAAATAAAAAGCGCGTCCGCTCTGGCTGAAATACCGGGCTTTCCGCCCGCCGCGGTAGCGCGCCTGGGCGGCGTGGTATCAGTCAAGAGCAATTATTTTTCCGTTCGGCTTGGAGTGCGGAATGGGAGCAGGGAGCATAATTTCGTGGTGATGATGAGGCGGGGAAGCGGCAAATGCCAAATAATCAACTGGAGAGAGTAGATTTTCGGGATGAAAAAAAAGCAGAAGCATAAGTTTGTCCTTTTCGATGAAGGTCACGCCGCGCAGACACAGGCCGAAAGCGGGGTCTTGCTTTACCCGTTCAGGAATATGTCCGCGCACTCGTTTTCCTTTCCGTTTTCCGGTATATCCAGGGTGAGGGACGCCCTAATGATACAGTTCAGGCCGCTTTTGGGCGAAGGCTCCGGAGGGGTGTCCGTCATACCTTTTTTCGTTAAGAGCGAGAGGAAGCTGTCGACGGGCTGCGTATTCGCCCTCTCGGGAGGCGAAACGGCAGACCTGGAGGAGAACGCCGGGGACGGAAACTATATAGTATGGCCGGCTCCGCTTGCCGCCGCCGGAGAGGTTGGGGGCAGCGGAATCATCGTCTGGACCGACGGGGATTTGATTATGACTGTGTGTCTGGACAATTGGGCGCCGGTGTATTATAAGACAGCTGGCGCCGAGGACAGCGACGCCGGGACAGAAAGGGAACAGGCGATAGCCTATGCGGTCTCGCGCGGGTACGACGCCGGGAATGTATTCATGGCCGACAGAAAGAGCCTCTCGAGCCTCGATATACAGAGAATGGGGGAGGCCACCATCGCTGGGTGTCCGGCTTACGGACAGCTGGATCTCTCAAACAGGGGAACGAACCTCCTCGAACGCAGGGAGAAGCTGGTGGCCTCTCTCACCTCGGCCGGCAGGGCGGCGGCGGTAAGCGCCGCTGTGATGCTGTGTCTGGCGCTGGGCGTTTATCTGCACCACACGAGCGTCCTGGAAGCGGGAAGGGCCTCGGTGGGCGCGGTGTACGCCGCCGCTTTCGGCGAGAAAAGCTCGGGGTCGCCGCTCAGTTCGGCTATGACGAAGCTCAGGGCTGTCAGCAGTCCGGACGCCGACCTCTCCTTCGGCGGCGTGATGAGGGGCATGTCGTCCGTATGGGACAAGCTCGGCGCCTCTGACGATATATCGATAGAGATATTGAGGTATGGGGGGGAAAACACCGACTTGACCGGCAAGACAAAGAGCAACGAATCCATCCAGCGCCTACGTTCATTGCTGGAGGAGGAAGGTTTCACGCCGACGCGCGACAATATTCAGCAGATACCGGGCGGGTATCTGAGGTTCAATCTGACTATATCGAGAGGCGACAGACGATGATCACTATCGACGAAATAAGGGATATGCCGGAGGCAAGGAGGCTGTTCCGCCTTTTTGCGATTGCGCTTGTACTCTGGATTGCGCTTGCCGTCCTCGTTATGCGTGTGAGGGCGATGGAAGACGAGATCGCCATGAACCTGAACAGCGCCGATCAGGTTATAAATGTCGCCTCGGTTTACAGGTCATATCCCGAACAAGAGCAGGCCACAGAGCCTCAATCGGGAACGGACTCACTGGCCGCGGTCTCTGAGATAGTCGAGACGCTCGAACTGAGAGGCAGGATGTCGCAGCTTCAGGCGAACGCGTCGGGAGTGCAACTCCAGTTGGATCGTCTGTACGGCAAAGAGATGCGTGAATTTCTGGATTCTCTGGAAAGAAAGGAGCTCCGCGTGCGGACAGCCGAGGTTAAAACCCTCTCCGGCCCGGATGGGCTCGTCCTTAACGCGAGTTTCCTATTGGAGTGAGTATGATGAAAATTTTAAAAGTCATAATATCCGCTCTCTTCACACTCATTGTATTCCTTGCCGGCGCGTGGTTCTTCGCGCCGTGGGAGAGCGGCGGCCTTTACACGTTGGACAAGGCGAGGCTCGCCGCCGCCGGGAACGGATGGTTCCTCTCGTACAACGGTTTCGAATCGAGCGGCGTGATATTTCCCGAATACAGGATAAGGAGCCTCGACGTCGAGAGCCAATTTATAAAGACATCCCTGGCGGACGTAACGATAAAGGTCCTTCCTCTTTCCAGCATCCTGTCTGGCGCGCCGACCTGCTATGTGGAGTTTTCGGGCGGCGGGACATCGATTAACGTGATGGAGAGCGTTTTGAAGGATATCGTGAGCCACGAAGGGGGCCGGTTTTGGCTTACGCTTTCCGGGGAGAGGATCAATGTAGCGCGGGCGTTTATAGGGGGAGACGTTCAGGTAACGGGAGACATCGGTTATAACCGCTCGAAACGGACTCTCACGGATAATACTCTGCTTATAAATGTTCCGGAAAATATAAACGTGATGATGAAAGGCCTGGGTTCTCAATACGTCGGAAAGTATTTGGAGGCCGGAAGCGCCGGAGAATGGAGAATTAAAGAAAATGCGGTCTCGAACTGACGCGGCGATGAAACTGAGGGATTTTTTCCAGAGGCTCGGCGAGGCAAGGGTTTCCCAAAGCGGCGTCAAAAGGCCCGCAGTTACCATTGTTACGCGTTGTGTTTCCTCGGTGTACCCGTATCTCTTTTTAATCGGGCTCCTGTCAGCCTATGTATTCTGTTCGGCTGTCTCCGGCGTAATAGCCTCTCGCCTGATGCGCGAGCAGCTTGCGCTGGCGGATGTACTCTCCCGCCGCGCGCCGAGCCCTTTCCTCTCTCTGGAAGGGGCGAAGCGGCAAACCGCCGATATAGATTTTGCCGCCTTTGGAGTGGCCGACGCGAACCCGGCCTCTGCCGTGAAAGAAGATGCCTCGGAGGCAAAGCCCATTGACTCGTTCATGGTAGTTGGAACCCTTCCGAGGATAGGCGCTTGGATCAGCGTCGAGGGTACGGCGTCGCTCGTGCTCAAAGGACAGGAGTTTAACGGCTACGTCCTGGAAAATATCGACAGGGGAGGCGTCCTCTTTGCGAGGGATGGGGAGCGTTTCCCCCTCTTTTTGAGCCTCTCGAATCCCAGAGCCGCCGCATCGGCTCCGGCGGCACCTCAGCCCGCGCAGCCACCCGCGGCAAGCGCGGGGTCCGCCGGTTCATCCATAGCGTCGGCGGAATTTAACGGAAACGAGGGGACGCTCACGCGTGAGCTCTTAAACGACCTCATAGCGAACCCCATGCAGGTTTTGTCGACGATAAGGCTCAGGCCCGACGCGCAGGGGATGAGGGTAGACCGCGTGCGCTCCGATAACCTGCTGGCGCAGCTCGGGATAAAGCAGGGCGACCTCCTCACGGGGATAAACGGCATCCCCATCAACAACGGCACCGATATATTGAACGTGATGAAGTCACTCCTGCAGGGCAGCAGATTTGACCTGCAGATGTCCCGCGGACAGGAGAGCGGAATGCTCCGCTATTCGGTGAGGTAGCATGAGGGGTTTTACCCTGGTCGAGGTCTTGATAGCCGTTCTCGTGATGGGGCTTGTGGTCACCGCTTCGCTGAAACTGGTAGCGCTTTCTGAACGCGGGCTCCGGGAGGTACGGATAAAAGAGGATCTGCTGGACGAGGCGAACAGGTATATGATAGAGCTGGCGATCGACCCGACGAACACGTTCGGGATCAGCGGGGATGTCTCATGGAGGGTCGAGGAGAAGAGCGTGAACGAATTTTTGGATAGCGCCCTGATCCTGGAGGGGCTGAAATTGTTCAGCGAACAGTCGGTATCCGTCGACGTCGAGAAGCTGAAGGCAAGGGAGTACCGGTGGAGGGAGCTTGAGATAACGAAGAAAAACGAGTCCATAAAGCTGTTCCTGCCCTATTCCGAACTCGCCGACGCGTCGAGCGGCGATCTCCTTAAATCGGGCGACAGACGCTAAAATAAGGGTGAATCTATAATTATACTTAAAGGAGTGGAGTAAATGACAAAAAAAAGGGTCTTATCCTATTTTCTCTTAGTGTTAGCGTTTGTCTCCGTTATTTATCAGCAGCCGGTTTGCGCGGCGGAGACGAACGGCGACGACAGCGAGCAGAATCTCATAACGGCGGCTCAGACGATGAGGGCGTCGGGAAGGGTGCAGTTCAACTTCAAGGACCTCGAGATCATTCAGTTTATACGCTTCATGTCGGAGCTTTTGGGGGAGAATATCGTCGTAAACCCCGGCGTAAAGGGAACGGTTTCCGTGGTCTCCCCAAAGACGGTCTCTATCAGCGAGGCGCGGCAGGTGATGCTCTCCATACTGGAGATGAACGGGCTGTCCCTGCAGGGCATGGGCGGTTACTCGAAGGTGATGCCGATCAGCTCGGGGCCGTCCACCGGCAACGAGGTCGTAAAGGGGCCTCAGAGCGTCACGCCGAGCGAGCAGATAGTTATACAGATAGTACCTTTGGATTACGTGAAGGCGGGCTATGTCGTGGAACCGGTCAGGCTTGGAGCGCCGGGCGTCAACTTAGTCCCCCTCGCGACCGGTTCAGGCATACTGCTCACAGGTAAGGCCGTACTGCTCAATCGGGCGGCCTCCATCATCAGGGCGCTCGACGTCCCGGATGGCGTCCGGGCGATAAAGACTATCCCGCTCCAGTATACGTCAGCGAAGCTGGTGGAGGGGCATTTGAACGCCATCGGAAAGGACGTTGCGTCTAAACTGTCAGGGCTGTTCGCGATAGGGGACGAGAGGAGCAGCCAGGTCATATTGGTCGGCTCCAGACAGTCGCTGCGCGAAGCGGAAAGAATACTGGCGGAGCTTGACATCCCGGCCACAGTTGGCAACTTCCACGTCTATAAACTGCAGAACGCCGACGCCAAGACCGTCGCGGAGCAGTTGAGCCAGGTTCTCTCCGTAGCGGCGCGCCTCCAGCCGGATCAGCAGGGAACATTCCCGTCGACCGTCGTTCCGGATCTTCCCACGAACAGCATTATCCTGACGGCGACTCAGGAGCAGTATTCCGCCATACGCGGCATAATAGACGAGCTCGACACGCAGCCCAAACAGGTACTCTTGCGCGGGCTTATCGCGGAGGTCAATCTGTCCAAGCTCAACAACGCCGGGATCGACTGGTCCGCCTGGGGCGGAAGCACGGGAGACAGCCTGCTCATGGGCGGCAACGCCCAGTTGGGTTCCCAGAGCGTCCCGGCCGAGTTCCTCCAGTGGTTCAGGGAGATGACCAAGAAAGAGGACACCTATTACGACGAACACGGCAACCTCGTCACGACGAGCAACACTCAGGGCATGGGCTTAGTCTACGCGTATATAAGGATGCTCAACACGTTTAACGCGATAAATATTCTCTCGATGCCCAGATTGATGTGCACGGACAATCTCCCGAGCGCTCTCCAAGTAGGGCAGGTCATCCCCCAGCTCAGGGGCTCGACCTCCGACATCAGCAATCCCTCCGCCGTCCAGAACAGCTACGAGTACAAGGACACAGGGCTCATCCTGAAGGTGACGCCGCACATACGGAGCGGCAATCTCGTGGCGCTCGATATCGAGCAGACGATAGAGGAGCTGGTCTCGACGACGGGACAGCAGACGCCGACCACGTCAAAGCGCCTCATCCAGACGAACGTCTTAGTCGGGAACAACGAGACGATAATCCTGGGCGGCTTAATCAGAGAGGTGGAGCGAACCCTTAAAAACAGAGTCCCCGGGCTCTCCTACATTCCGCTGGTCGGGAATCTGTTCACGTCCTCGACGAGGGAGCGCGAGAAGGTCGATCTCATGGTATTCCTCACGCCAAGCATCATCGAAACGCCGCGTCAGGCGACAGAGGCTACGTTCGACGTGACGACGGGCCGCCCGGCGCTCTCGGAGGGCGAGCTCCGGACTATAATCAAAAATTACGAGGAATTTCAGAAGTCTAACAAGCAAGAGGGCGTGAGCCAGGAGACCATGCGGCTTTCGAGTGAAGATGTTTTCCCGTCCGCGGCGAGAGAGAGGGAGATCGTCGACGTGGAACAGCCCGACAGCCAGACATCGCCGGATCGATGAGCGGCACGACGATCGCGCAAAAAACGCAAAAAAAACTTCCGGCGTCCGAACACGTGCTCGATCTTATCCCTAAGGGCGTAAGCATAGACGCTCTTCGGGAGAAGGGCATAATTCCCATCGAGCTACGCGGTTCGAGCATGGTCATAGCGGCGTCCGGCGTGTCGGCTACTCTGGACGCCCAGATACTTGCTATGGGTGCCGGAAAAACCGCCTCCCTGGTGTTTTACCCGGAGGCTGAGATATCGGCCGTGATCAGGAACCTCTACGACCTGAAGAGCAGCGTCGGCGCCGAGACACTGGACGCGATAGAATCCGTGGACGACCTCTCTCAGCTCGCTCGTCAGGAGGTTTTGAGCGACACGGTCGACGCGCCGGTCATAAAACTTGTGAACGGCGTTTTGCTCGAAGCGATACGCGAGCGTTCGACCGACATCCACTTAGAGCCGTTCGAGGACAAACTGCTTGTGCGGTACAGGATTGACGGAGTCCTCCACGATAAATACGAACTCACGAAGGGGCATCAGTCTCCTGTGACGAGCCGCGTCAAGGTAATGGCAAAAATGGACATAGCCGAGCGCTTTGTCCCTCAGGACGGCAGAATCGGCATCACGCTAGGCGACCGCGCGGTCGACATACGCGTGAGCTCGCTTCCTACTCAGCATGGGGAGCGGATGGTAATGCGCATCCTGGACAAGGCGAGAGGGCTTCTATCGCTGGAGGATCTCGGCATGGCGCCGGCGGAGAAGGAGAGGATCGACTCCCTCATACGCAACCCGCACGGCATGATTCTCCTGACCGGTCCTACCGGGTCCGGAAAGAGCACGTCCCTTTACGCCATCATTCAGGCGCTCGCGCGCCCGGAGGTAAACATAATCACCGTAGAGGATCCGATAGAGTACGACGTCCCCGGCGTGGGGCAGGTGCAGGTCAACGAGAAGGCCGGCGTGACGTTCGCGAGCGCGCTGCGCTCCATCCTGCGCCAGGATCCAGACATAATAATGATAGGGGAGATGCGGGATTTCGATACGGCGCACATAGGGATTCAGTCCTCCTTGACGGGGCACCTCGTCCTCTCCACGCTCCACACGAACGATTCGGTGAGCGCCGTCTCGCGGCTCGTCGATATGGGCATAGAGCCGTATCTTATAGCCGGTTCTCTCTTGGGCGTAGTAGCCCAGCGCCTCGTCCGCAGGATTTGCCCGAAATGCCGCAAGGAGGTCTCCGCCCCGGCCGCCATGAAAAAATACGGCCTCGATCGCGTATATAGGGGAGAGGGGTGCGACTTCTGCGGCGGCACTGGATACCGGGGGCGATTTGGCCTCTACGAGCAGTTCGACGTGACATTTGAAATCGCCGAGGCGATATCGTCGGGCGAGAGCGTCGCCGTTTTGAAAAGCATGGCGAAGAAAAACGGCATGCGCAGCCTGCTCGAACTGGGCGTCCAGAGTGTGGCGTCCGGCCAGACGACGCCCGAAGAGATGATACGCGTCGTGGGAGAGGTATAGATGCCGCTTTTCAGGATAAAAGGCTACGACGCCAAGGGCGTAATGAAGACGCTCCGAAGGGATGCCGCGACGGAGGAAGAGCTTCTTAAATCTATGCAGTTGGAGGGCTTCGTCCCTATTTCGGTAGAAGCCGATAAAAAAAAGGCGGACGCAAAGAGGGTGAAACCCCTCAGCCTCGACAGTCAGAATCTTTTTTGCACGATGCTTTCCGCCTTTTTGCGGAGTGGCCTCGCGATAACTGAGGTGCTTGGGCTTTTGCACCGGCAGACCAGGGACAAGTCGCTCAAAAATATTTTTTCAGACCTGAGCGAGTCGGTCGAGTCGGGAAGGTCGCTGGCACAGTCGATGAAAGCCATAGACGTCTTCCGTCCGTCAATCGTGGGGATGGTCGAGGCCGGCGAGCGCTCCTCGTCGCTCCCGGACGTGCTGGAAAAGGCTTCATCGCTCCTTCAGGGGGAGATAACTCTCAGGCGCAGGCTCCAATCCGCCCTGGTCTACCCCGTTCTCATGCTTATCGTGGGCGCGTTCGTGGTCATTTTTCTCCTTACATACGTCGTGCCGCAGCTCACGAGCATCGTGACCGACGCGGGAGGGACGCTTCCTCTGGCGACGCGGATGCTCCTGGGGATCTCGTCCGCGTTCAAGGTTGCTTTTTTGCCGGTTTTGCTGATATCGTTCCTGGCGTACAGGTATTTCAAAAAAAGGGGAAAGACCGTCTCCGTTCCCATGTTCATGGATATTCGCAATAACCTCACGATTTCGCTGATCTTCTCTCAGCTCGCGACGCTCATTAAGAGCGGCGTGCCTCTCGTGCAGGCGCTCGAGATGTCAGCGCCTATGGATCGAGCCGGACGTATGCCGTTTCTGGCGGACGAGGTGCGAAAGGGCTATCGCTTCTCACAGAGCCTGGAGAGGCAGGGAACGTTTTCCGAGGACGTAGTCGCGATCGTACGCATAGGCGAGGTCGGCGGGAACCTCCCAGACTGTCTCGACAGGATTGCCAAAAACTCATGGGACTTCGCGCAGAACTCCATGCAAAAGTGGTCGACGCTCGCGGAACCCATCATAATCGTCGTTATGGGCGTAATCGTCGGTTTTGTCGTGATGGCGGTACTCCTCCCGATATTCAACCTCTCCGATCTGGCCAGGTAGAGGATTCCGATTTCAAACGGCCCCTTTATCGTGAATTTCCGTATGGGACGCCGCCCTCGGAGTCCCGCCGTTTTCCCAGCGCCCTCCGCGTCACGATCATTACGCAAATCCTAACGTATGTTTTGGCAAATATGTCACCATGTCAAACCATATCCGTTTGTTTCGGCGTATCGCGGCGGGATGGAACAACGGGACGCCGAGGGCGGCGTCCCATACGATTCGATGGGGGCGGGTTTTTTGCAATGCAATCGAGGCTGTGGCATAATATCAT
>JAISYM010000078.1 GCA_031269875.1 Synergistaceae bacterium | reverse complement strand
TTAAGAAAACGATATATGACTATCCAATTGTCTCATAATGATGAACCCGAGATGACGGACCGGCGACTCACTCCGCGAATCGGATCGCTCATACACCTCTGTCCTGAGCTGATTCGCTCGCCCGACATCCATGTCGGCCGCCGATTCGCTGCGTTCGTTCGCCGGTCCGTCATCTCTTTACCTGAAACAATTGTATAGTCATATTTGGGAAACCGGACGCCGCAAGGGTTTAAATCTCCACCCTTTAGGCTTCTAACAATAAATCAGCCTTTCCTTAAGAAAACGATAAGCTGGAGCAGGATTTAAAAGAATCCGCTTCAGCTTATTTTGCGTTTGGCACTCGTTCTCTTTGCCAGGAAAAACTTTTTCAGCAGGGACGAGCACTCGTCCTTGAGTACGCCGCGCGTCACAAGGCACTTGCGCGGCATTCTGGGATCTCTCAAGACGTTGTAAATGGAGCCGGCGGCGCCAGCTTTGGGGTCGGACGCGCCGTAGACCACCCTGGCTACCCTTGTCTCGATTATCGCTCCGGCGCACATAAGGCAAGGTTCGAGCGTGACGTAGAGCGTGCATTCGTCCAGACGCCAGCTGCCCAGTGTTTTTCCGGCTTCGTTTATGGCGGCCATCTCAGCGTGGGCTAAGGGCATCCGCTTTTGTGACCGCGCGTTTCGTCCGCGCCCGATAATTACGCCGCCGCGCGTGACGACCGCCCCGACAGGCGTCTCATCCTCCGCAAAAGCCCTTTTCGCCTCATCCAGAGCGCTCAACATAAAAAAAATATCCAAAAAAGCTATTCCCCCAATCGCGAAAGAATGTATAGTTATATTATAACAGCGCACGTCATTATTAGGGGGGTTGAGGAAGTTGTACGAAACGACTTACGAATCGCCGATCGGCAAACTGCTGATCGTGACAGGCGGCGAAGGGTTAGCCGAGATATCCTTTATTGGAGAACCGGACGAAGGACGGTTTTTTTCGGAAAAACCAACATCTCTTTCAGATGACTGCGCGAGACAGTTGGATGAGTATTTTTCAGGGCACAGGGAAAAATTCGACATCAGCCTGGACCTGAAGGGGACGCCGTTTCAGCTCTCAGTCTGGCGGACGCTCCTGCTCATACCGTTTGGCGTTACGTGGAGCTATGGCGAGGTCGCCCGTCACATAGGGAAGCCCAGCGCGTCCCGCGCCGTTGGCGGCGCGAATCACCGCAACCCTGTCTCCATAATCGTCCCATGCCACAGGGTCGTGGGCAGTGACGGCGGGCTGACCGGCTACGGCGGCGGTCTCTGGCGCAAAGAGTGGCTGATTGCGCACGAACGCAAAATAAGATCATAATATGTTGACCGCTTGCCCCTTTTTTGATAGTCTCTAATGGTAAGATATATGTTGAATTAAAATAAATTTTCCTAAAAAGGAGTTCCTATATAACATAACTCAGGGAGGTTTTTTCGAATGGCAAAGGCAAAGTTGGCGATCAATGGATTCGGACGCATCGGGCGCGTGTTTCTTCGTTCGTATTTCGCTAAGGGAGATCACGATTTCGAGGTTGTCGCTGTAAATGACCTGACTCCGCCGGATGTGCTGGAGTATCTCTTAAAATATGATTCCGTCTTTCGCAGGTTTAATGGGACTGTAGAGCTCTCCGGCGACGCGCTCGTTGTAAACGGGCACAAAATCAAGGCGACGGCGGAAGCCGATCCTTTGAAACTTCCCTGGAAGGAGCTTGGCGTCGACATAGTTTTGGAAAGCACCGGGCGCTTTACGGACGGGGAGAAGGCGAAGGCGCATCTTGACGCCGGCGCGAAGAAAGTCATCATCTCGGCCCCGGCCACGAACAACGACGTCACCGTTGTAATGGGCGTCAATGAGGGGGCTTACGATCCGGCAAAGCACAGGATCATTTCGAACGCGTCCTGCACGACGAATTGCCTGGCGCCTGTCGTAAAGGTTCTTCACGAGCGCTTCGGAATCGCGCGCGGTCTTATGAACACGGTGCACTCCTACACGAACGATCAGGTCACGCTTGACTTCCCGCCGAAAAAGGGCATGTCCGCGATTTCGCGCGGCAGGGCGGCGGCCCTCTCGATAATCCCGACGAGCACGGGCGCGGCAAAGGCCATATCTGAGGTTATCCCCGAACTCAAGGGAAAGCTCAACGGTTTTTCGCTTCGCGTCCCGACGCCGGACGTGTCGATAGTAGACCTCACGGCTGAACTCAAAAAGCCCGCCTCGAAGGACGAGATAAACGCCGCGGTCAAGGAGTACTCGGAAGGACCGCTCAAGGGCATTCTCGGATACGAGCCGGACGACCTCGTCTCTATGGATTTCGTGGGCGACTACCACTCCTCGATATTCGCGCCCAAGCACACAACTGTTATAGATAACCTGGTTAAAGTTCTCTCGTGGTACGACAACGAGTGGGGGTACAGCTCGAGAGCGGCGGATCTGGCCGATTATATCATCAAAAAGGGGCTGTAGCCTTGAAGCTCAGGACATTTGGAAAGAGCGACGTCGCGTGCAAAAAAGTCCTGGTCAGGGTAGATTTTAACGTCCCTCTCACATCCGACGGCAGAGTCGCGGACGATACGCGTATAAACGCGCACGTCCCCCTCATTCAAGAACTCTCGGACGCCAGCGCCAAGGTCGCGTTGATATCGCACCTCGGCAGGCCGAAAGGCGCGCCGGTGGCAAAGTATTCCCTCAGACCGGTGGCTGAGGAACTCTCCTCCGTTCTCGGGAAAAAGGTCGGCTTTGCCGAGGACTGCGTTGGCGACGCGGCAGAAAAGGCCTTGAACGCCCTCCCATTCGGCGGGGTACTTCTTCTCGAAAACCTTCGTTTCCACGCCGAGGAGGAGAAAAACGACGCCGGGTTCGCGAAGGCCCTGGCCGCGCCATTCGAGGTCTTTATCATGGACGCCTTCAGCGCATCACACAGGGCGCACGCGTCAACCAGAGCCGTTACGGGTAACCTGCTGTCGTTCGCTGGACCTCTCCTGATCCGCGAGATAGAGATGCTGAGCGCCGTCCGTGATAACCCCAAAAAACCCTTTGTGCTGATACTGGGCGGCGCAAAAGTATCAGACAAGATAGGCGTTATCGAGAATATGCTTGACACCGTGGACACGATCATAATCGGGGGAGGGATGGCTTTTACATTCCTCAAGTCGCAGGGATTCGAGATAGGCAAGTCGCTCTGCGAGGAGGACAAGCTGGAGTTTTCACGAGAGATGCTGAGCCGCGCTAAGCGGAAGGGTGTCTCGATAATCTTGCCGGACGACGTGGTCGTGGCCTCGGAAATATCGGAGAGCGCCGGCGTCTCGGTGGTTCCGGCTTCAGCGATCCCATCCGATAAATTTGGTCTGGATATTGGGCCGCACACTATCGAAGCCTTCAAAAAGGCGCTTGACTCCGCAAAGACCGTGCTTTGGAACGGGCCAATGGGGGTATTCGAAATGGCTCCGTTTGCTAAAGGCACAGAGGCGATTGCCGAGCAGCTAGCCAAAGTAACGAAAAGCGGCGCACTCACGGTCGTAGGCGGTGGAGATTCCGCCGCGGCCGTTGCGAAATTCGGTTATGAGAAGGACGTGACGCACGTCTCCACAGGCGGGGGAGCGAGCCTCGAATTTTTCGAGGGGAAGATCCTTCCAGGTGTCGAGCCTTACGTGAAAGGGTAAAAAACCGCAGGCGCCGCCGGAGTTTGGGGCGGCGCCACCAGGTTTTAAGGAGCTGATATTTTATGACAGTTAGGACAAAAATAATCGCCGGCAACTGGAAGATGAACAATGGCATAGCGGAGACCGGCGAGTTTTTTACCAAACTTGAAACGTGGTTTGGAGCGGATGAGATCGGGAAAAAAGCCGCTGCCGCGGTAAGATCCGGTAAGATCGAGATAGTCGTCGCGCCGGTACTTACCTCGATAGCGACAGCCGTCGCCTCGGCAAAAAAGGGCTGTAAGGACTTAGTTGGGATATCCGCGCAGAACGCCTACTTTGAAAAAAAGGGAGCGTTTACGGGGGAGGTCTCTCTCGGAATGTTGGAAGAGGCCGGCTGTAAATATGTAATCTTGGGCCACAGCGAGAGGCGTCATGTATTTGGGGAGTCCGACGAACTTCTGCAAAAAAAGCTGGCCGCCGCGCTTGTATCAAAATTGCTTCCCATATTCTGCGTGGGAGAACTGCTTAGCGAACGCGAATCCGGCAAGACGAACGACGTCTTGAAAAAGCAGCTCAACCGCGCGTGGCTGGATACCGACGGCGACCTCCTCGCGGAAAAACTCGCAATCGCCTACGAACCCGTATGGGCGATCGGAACCGGAAAGACCGCCAGCAGCGACGACGCGCAAAACGCCTGCGCTTTCATTCGCGAATTAATAGCGGAGACCTTCGGTATAAACGCGGCGGAGAAAATCCGCATCCTGTACGGCGGTTCGGTCAAGGCCGAAAACAGCGCCGGCATATTGGAACAAAACGATATCGACGGTCTGCTTATCGGAGGCGCGTCCGTCGAAGCGGAATCCTTCGCGAAAATAATAACCGCGGCGCTCTAATCGAGTCATGCAAAAAGCAAAATCCTAAGCCTCTTACAAGAGGCCGCCTTTTGCACAAACAAAATCCCAAATAACAATTATACAGTTATGACGAATTTGCAAAGCAAATTTGTCATAACTGTTATTATAAGACATAGTTTGTTTATTCAAATCGGAATGACCGCCTGGGACGGGGCGGTCATTCCGATTTGTTCAGATATCGTCCCCGGCGTTCTCTTGAGTAAGGCCCCTGCTCTGCCTGTGAAGGTTCCCAAGGATGTTTTGCAGCGAGGTCTTCGTAAAGGCAAGATTCGTAGTCTGAGTCAGAACTTCAGCGATTTGTTCGTTAGACGCGCCGTTCCTCTTGGCCTCGATAATAGATTCGTAGAGTTGCTTTACAACGAGCGTCTTCGTTCCCGGGCGTTCCACTTTTTTCAAATCAAGCAGCGCTTTTTTCGCCGTTTCAAAATCGATGTGGCTGAGATCATTCGCAACAACTTCAGGCCTGAATCTTGACATGGTCATGTTTCTCCTCTCAAGCATTATGTGCTTTATAACGCACTTAATAATTATATAATATTAAGCACATTATTGCAACAATTGTTACATGATACAGTTATTGCAGTTTGAAACACATTTCTTGGAGTATTTACAAAATATACGATCTTTTTTTTCAGGCAATATGGCTCTCTTGATTTTACTGATTGCTTCTTCCTCGTTAAAGGCCTTGACTGCAAAATTGAAGCGTGATGTTATATTACTCTCAGATGGGTGTGAAAGCGTCACTTCATAGCAGTTCATCAGATTCCTCCTAATATAATATAACGGTATTTAAAGCACATCAAATTTAGGTATTTATATTATGTATAAGCGCCGCCGATACTACTTCTGAATAATTATTCGATTATATTCCCGCTATTATCATGCCACCTTCCGCATCCAATCCAATACCATACTGCTTTGTCAACTGTCTTTCCGTCTTGTATTAACATAATCATCTTTGTGCTCTTTGGGATTATGTTAATTATTGTTTTTCTTGCCGAGTCAAAGCTCTCGGCTTGTATTGTTAAATTTGATAATACTTTATGCTGTGTGGAGTCAAAGCATGATATTTTATATACCATTAATCCTTTCTCCTTTATGCTTAAAATATTTTAGCTCTCACTTTCTAAAAGTTATTTTAGAATGATTTTAAGTATATGTCAATATATAATTTTTATATTATGTAATAAACATAGTATTATTATTATCGTTGCCGTATTGAATAAATATATAAAATAGTCTGTGGGTAGAGAGTCACGTTGGGTTATGATATTGAAAGCGTAAAAGGCCAAGAGGCCCCTCCCCTGTCATCGTGAGGGGGGGGATATTCGGACGTTATATTTTTATAAGACAAAAATAGGAGGTGTTAGTTAAGGACGACGGCGGCTATGTGTTTCGCTTGTCGCGCACCCATTTGTTCAATACTATGTCGAGCCGCATGATATCTATCGGTTTTGGCAGAAAATCGTTGAACCCGGCGGCAAGGAACATCTCGTCGCTGCCGGAAAGAGCGTTGGCCGTAAGCGCTACTATGGGGACGGTTTTGGCGTATTCGGAATCTATGTCGTTCCTGATGATCCGCGTCGCCTCTATCCCGTCCATCTCCGGCATCATGTGATCCATGAAAACCATGTCATATTTCTCGCGGTCCTGCCCGATACCGGCGGAACGAATTTTTTCTATGGCCTCGCGCCCGCTCGTAACGCAGTCTACGGAGAGTCCGTACGGGATGAGAAGGCCTTCCACTACGTCCAGGTTTATCATTACGTCGTCTACGACCAGCACCCGCCCGTAAGGCATGTGGGATCGGACGAGGTTTTTACCCCTGCTTATGAGCTGCCCGGTCGGGCGGAAATGCCTCAGGCTGTCGGCGGTCTTTGCGCCTATCGGCGCGTCGTCCCTTATCTCCTGCTCCAGTTCGACGCAAAACACGCTGCCAACTCCGTAATCGCTCTCGACGGCTATCGTGCCGCCCATAAGCTCGATGAGGTTCTTAGTGATGGACAAGCCTAGCCCGGTGCCCTCGATATTTTTGTTGGCGCGCGTGTCCAATTGCTGATACTTCGAAAATAACTTGTCCATATCCTCCCTTTTGATCCCTATGCCCGTGTCCCTCACGGTGAACGCGAGAACGACCGATTCGGTTTTTTTGCGCCAGGCGATCTCGAATGAGACACTCCCCTCTCTCGTATATTTGAACGCGTTGGAGAGCATGTTGTTCAATACCTGCTTCAGTCTCAGTTCGTCGCCATACAGCCTGGACGGCATAGTTTCGTCGATGGAGAGCTCGAACGAGATATTTTTCGAGCCGATGCGTGTCATGTTGAGGTTGGCGACGTTCTCTATCAGCGCCGCGATACTGTAATCGACCGGGACGATTTCGAATCCGCCCGCCTCGATCTTGGATATGTCCAGGATATCGTTGATAATATTGAGCAAGCCAGACCCTGAGGCGTATATCTTTTCGAGGTCCGAGTGGGCTTCACGGGGGAGTTCCCTCTGGAGCCATATTTCGGAGAGGCCCAGTATGGCGTTCAGCGGGGTGCGAATCTCATGGCTCATCGTCGCCAAGAAAGAGCTCTTGCTCCTGTTGGCTTCGTCCGAGCGGATGCGCGCGGCGGAAATCCGCAGCAGTATATAGCAGAGGGCGAACATCATCACCGTACCGATGAGTGAGAGAATGCCGGCGGTGTAATAGACATCGCGAAAGTAACTCCTGATAGGCACGATAACGCCCACGTACCAACCGTTGGACATCTGCCTGAATGAAACGATTACAAACGCCCCTGTCTCGTCCCTTAGGCGCTCCGAGGAGACCGCCCGCTTCGTCATCAGCTGGTTGTAAACGGTCCCGTAGTCTCCGCCTATTTCACGCAGGGGCCGCCCGAGGTTCTTTTCGTTCGGATGCCCGACCACCACCAAATATTGATTCGTAATCATGCCGTACCCGCCGCCAGAGCGCCTGAAGGAATTGACGTATTTTCTGAACCACGACAGATCGATGTCGAGGGCCATGACTCCGTAATGATCGCCGGAAGCGCTGATGATGTTCTTGACGGCGGTGATTACCATCTCGCCTGTTTTCGTATCGGCGTACGGCTCTGTAAAGGAGACAGCGTCCTTGCCGCCCCGTACCGACGCCTCGTACCAGGGGCGTCTCTGCGGTATGTAATCCTCTCCCGGGTTCAGGCCCATCCCATCTATGAGCTTGCCCTGTATGAAGCCGTACACCCCGTTGAAGCCGAGCGACTCGTCGCTCCGGCGCCTCATCCAGTCGGTCGTACCCGTCATAAACGAGAGGACGGCGTCAAGCGGTTCTCCCCTGTCGAGCATGTCCTGTACGGCGTAAGTCAGGCCTGTCAGCGCGACCTCCGCTTCCGAAAGGCCGACGTTTATGTTGGCCTGCGCGGTAAGTATCGAATCCTCGACGTTTTCAGCGATGTGGCGGCGCACTATGCCGCTGATGGAAAGGTAGCTGGCCAGTACCACGACGAAAAACGCCGCGAAGACGAAGATCAGCTGCGTATAATTTGTCTTTATGACTTGTTTCCACTCCATCTCCGCCGCGCCTTCTCACTGCTCGATCACATTGCGGTAATACCAGTCGATGCCTTGTGTGATCACGCTGTCCGGCAGCGTCTCACCCTCCGCGCCGACGAGACGTCCGTCATTTGTCTCCATAACGCCGCTAAAGACGTCGTACTCGCCGCTTATAATACGCTCCCTTGCCGTCTCTACGGCTTCGGCCGCTCCAGGCGGAAGGAGTGTCTCGTCAAGGGAAGTGAGTTCGACTATGCCGTCGTTTATGCCGCCAAAATAAGGCTCCGTCGTAAAACTCCCGTCTATCACGCTCCTTATCAGGCGCGTGTAATACGCCTCCCAGTTCCATACGACCGACGCTATAACCGTACCGGGGATATCTTCTCTCAGGTCACTGTTGTAGCCCACGCCCCACACCCCTGCGCGCTGGGCCTCGATCTGCGGGTTCACGGTATCGCAGTGCTGAGCGATGACATCGCAGCCCAAGGCGATCAGGTTCTTGGCGGCGTTGGTCTCTTCCGCCGGATCATACCACCTCTCCGTTACCTTCACGTATATGCGCGCGTCCCGATTGACGCTTTCCACGCCGATGGCGAACGCGTCAACCCCGCCTGTAACCTCGCTGTTGTCCTTGCCCATCGCCGCGACATATCCTATCTTGCCGGTCTGTGTTTTCAGTCCGGCCGCTATGCCGCTTAAGTAGCGCGCTTGATAGATTCTGCCGAAGTAATTAGTGAAGTTCGTGTCGTTCCGCTTATATCCAGACGCGTTCGTGAACACGACAGACGGGTACTCGCCCGAGAGCTTCTCACACGTATCCATATACTCCCAGCTGGTGGCGATTATAACTTTGGCACCCTCGGCGATGCACTCGCGCATCGCGTGTTCGACCTCGTACAAATTCGTGTTGCCCACGTTGTTTTTGCGTATGATTTGATCGTCCCTGAGGCCTGTCTTCCGCTGCGCCTCTTGGATGCCGACCTCGTGCGCGTATGAATATCCGCCCTTTTCGTTGAGTGGGTCCGTTAAATGGATGACGCCGATTTTAATATCTTCCTTGTTTATGGGCGCGCCGGGCCTCCACTCTGGCGCGCTCTCATTTTGGGGTCGCGTAAAAACCGCGCCTATAAGGAGGGCCAAAACACACACAAGCGAGACAGCCAGCGAAATTCGCTTTCCATTCACTCCACTCATCTCCTTATCGTTCGACGATGTTGCGATAGTACCAGTCGATATCGTTCGCTATCTCGGCGTCGGAGAGCTTTTCTCCCGGCTTGCCGACGATCCGCCCATCGTTTGTCTCCATCTCGCCCTCGAAGATGCCTATTTCGCCGTTTTTGATCCGCTCGTACGCGAGATCGACGGCAAGAACCGTCTCAGGGGGGAGGAGCCGCTCGTTGAACTGTGTCAGCCTCACCATTCCGTCTTTGATATCGCCCATATAGGGAGAAGTCGTAAAAGTCCCGTCGATGACGCTCTGAACGAGACGCGAGTAATACACGCCCCAGTCCCATATGACGGATACGACGGTAGCATCCGGCGCGTCGCCCCTCATGTCGCTGTTGAAACCGATGCCCCATACACCGGCGCGCTGCGCCTCGATCTGAGGGTTCGGGGTATTGCAGTGCTGGGCGATGACGTCGCAGCCCTCCGCGATCAAATATTTTGCGGCCTGGCTTTCGCCCGGCGGATCTAGCCATCGGTGAATCACGCACACGTATACGCGCGCGTCGGGATTGACGCTCTCCACACCCATCGCGAACGCGTCAAGCCCGACCGTCACCTCACCGCTCTCACGCCCCATCGCGGCCACGTATCCGATCTTGCCCGTGACCGTTTTAAGGCCAGCGACGACTCCGCTCAAGTAACGGGCTTGATAGATTCTTCCAAAATAATTCGTAAAGTTAGTGTCGTTATATTTGAAACCGCTCGCGTGAGCAAAGGCCACCCCGGGATATTCCAGGGCGAGCTTTTCGCACAAATCCATATAGTTCCAGCTCGTAGCGAAGATGATGTTGGCTCCGCTCGAAACGCACTCCCTAATGGCCATTTCTGCCGCGGGCATATCTTCGTCGGAGACGTTTACCTTGTTAATTATCTGGTCGTCGCGCAGTCCCAGTTCATTTTTCATCTTCTCTATGCCGAGATAATGTGAATACGCGTATCCGCTATTCTCGCTCCCCGGGTCGGAAACATGGATGACACCGATCTTGACCGAATTTTTGTCGAGCGGGACTCCCGGCCTCCAATCAGGTTTTGCCTCTTTTCCTTCGAAGCCGGCGGAAAAAAAGATTCCTACAGCGACAGCCAGCGCGAGAATGAGCAAGATACGCTTTTCGGCCACACTCGAACCCACCCTTCAGGTCACGCGATCGCGCAAAAAATTATCGTACGATATAACGTTATCGTACGATAATATAATGACATAGTGACATATTTATTTCAAGGGATCGGTAGTTAGCTGAACGCCGATTGATCGCGGAATTTGACGCGGCGGCGCGGTTTCAAATCTTCACCCTTCAGGCCTTTGATTTTAAAATGATATCACTCTTCGCTCTCGAAGCGTTTTGTGGGCGAGTCTCCCCAGAGGCGCTCCAGCTTGTAGAACTCACGCCCCTCGCGGCTGAAAATGTGAACGACAATGTGTCCTCCGTCGATCAGACGCCACTTTGCGCCAACATCGCCCTCGATCTTGTAGGATAGACCCAACGCGTCGAGCGCGTCTGTCACCGCGTCGTTAAGCGTCTGTGCGTTCACCTGAGATCTGGCTGTAGCTATTATGAAGGCGTCGGCAAAGCCTGAAATGCCGCGCAGATCGAAAAAATCTATATCCAGCGCGTGTTTTGACTGGAGTGCCTCTATTATCGGTGCAAATTCCTCGTAAGCGCCGGCTTCCGCTGTGATGTTTATAAAAATTCCCCCTCGCTGATTTGTTCTATAAATATAATTTCTAACTCACTGCATTGTAGAATAGCTGTTCTCAAGACGCTTCAGCAGGTTCTCGTAATCCGCCCCGACTATCAGGGACGCGCTAGAGGCAAGTTTGTTCGACCTCGTCAGCGCGGCGCTGATTCCGCAGAGCTTTGAAAGCAGGTTTGCCGTCTGTCTGGTGGATTCTGAGGCGCCGTCAGGATAGATGATATTGCTGCTCCTGTAGTCGAAGTGCTTCGCGTTGCCGACGTCGCCTACTTCTACGCCCATCCGCTGAAGCTGGGACGCTACGGACTGCCCCACCCCCTTTTTCCCGGTGCCGTTCAAGACGGAGATGGCTTCCGGTATGGAGGTGACTATCGACAGCACATCCTGCGGGGACGGCGTCGTATCGTTCGCGGTAATACCGGCCAAAGCGCCGTTTGCCGAATCAGCTGAGTAATCGGCGGCGTCGTTTATCTCGAAAAGATGCTGGCCTTTGCCGTTTGCCATCCTGATCCTGGATTCGCTCACCATCGCGGAGAGTTCCGCCACGTCGGCGTTCAAAAATTTGGTCACGCTTGCGGGCTCCGCAACCCAGTAGCTCAAGTTGTCGATGACAGCCGGAGTCCCAGGCAGCATCAGGAAGAACACCCTGTCCGCCTCCTTGTCGAGCTTCTTTACAAACGAGCAGAGCTGGAGCGTCAGGCTCGGGCGCATATCCGTCTTCAGCGTATTTGTAATTTCTCTGGCCAACGACGCGAAGCGGATCATGTTTTCAGGCTCGTACATCCTGTGAAGCAGTGCTTTTAAAAACTGCTGCTGTCGTTGTACCCGGCCGATGTCCCCCAGGGCGTCCTTGCGAAAGCGGACGTACTTGAGGGCGGTATCTCCGTCCATGTGCTGTTTGCCGGCCGGAATGTCTATGTCCAGATGTCCCCGCTTATCCTGGTATTTCATCGGTTTGCCCACGAATATGTCGACGCCGCCCACTAAATCGACCAATGTCGGGAAGTTATCGTAGTCGATCTTGACGTAATAATGGATGGTCGTTCCCAGAAATTCCTCCACGGTAGCCTTCAGAAGGTCGACGTTGCCGTAGGCGTAAGCGTGATTCAGCTTCTGATTGCCGTGTCCCGGAATTCTGACCCTCGTGTCGCGCGGCAGGGACAGCACCCTCATATTCCGTTCGTCGACGTCGATAGCGATAAACGCCACCGTGTCGGAACGCTTGGTCCCCTCGACGTCGTCCTCCCCCATCAGCAATATGTTTATCCGTCCAGAGATGTCGAGTTTTTCAGGGAGGTCCTCATCGGCCGCCGCGTTTTCGGGCGCGCTTGGCACAAGGGGCGCGTTTGCCCTGGAGTTAACGACAGGAGCCTCTATGCGGTGGAAGCGATAATACGCGCCGCCGGCTGAGGAAAACACCGCGAGGATGATTACGAGCAGTACTTTTTTCCAGTTCAAATAGATTCACCGTCCATTATCGAGTAAAGGCCGTTCTTTTCGATGTACGCGCGTACTGACTCGGGCATCAAGTATCTCACGCCGCGCCCGGCGCTCACGCGATGCCTGATGTCAGTCGCCGAGATATCCAGCATGGGGGTCCCGACAACGTAAACAGAACTCCTTATTTCTCCCGGCAGCTTACACAACCTTGCGTTATCATACCCGGGTCTTTTCACGACGGCAATAGTACACATCAAAGTAATTTCAAAAGGATTTTTCCATTTATCAATATCCAGAATCGCGTCCACACCAGTGATAAAAAAAAGTTCTGATTGAGGGTACATAGCCCTCATCGCAGTGAGCGTATCGAGAGTATAGCTCAACCCGAGCCTGTCTGTCTCGGTTCTTGAAATTTCGAACCGCTCATTTCCCGTTATGGCCAGGAGTGTCATCTCATATCGCTCTATCGCGCCGGCCATTTCCTTGTACTTCTTGTGAGGAGGGGCGCCGGTCGGAACGAATATGACCTTGTCGAGCTTAAGCTCATCGGCCGTCTCTGCTGCCGCGAAGAGATGCCCGTAGTGGATGGGATCGAACGTGCCGCCCATTATCCCGATTCGTCCCGCGGGCGATTTAAGCATCGCCCTGTTTCCCCGCCGGCTCATAGTCAGGGTTGAAGTTAAATTCCACTCCGCCTATCGATACCGAGTCTCCCGAGACAGCGCCGACCGCCGTGAGCAGGTCTTCAACTCTGTGTTTGCGGAGAAGCCTCGTAAATCGCGCCACGTTCTCCTCCTGTGAGAGGTCGTAGCGCTCAGCCGCGTGCTCGACCTGCGGGTGAAGCACTCGAAAACTACCGTCGGGGAGCGGAACGATCTCAACTTTATACCTCTCCCGCCGTTTCATTTCCTGCCGCGGGATTTCCTCCACGGGCATCGAGGCAAAGAGCCGGACCTCTCCATGAGGACGCGGGTGGGCGTTTGCGAACGCCACGATACCCCCGGTCAGCTCGTCAATATTCTGGCCGCTAACGGCGCTTACCGCGCGGAAGTCAAAACCTTCGCCCCTGAAGAAATCCCCGAGTTCTGCGATATAACCGTCATAATCTTCCATGTCGCAGCAGAGATCCATCTTGTTCCCGATTACCATGCAGGGACGATTCGGCAGCTTGTCATCGTAAAGCTCCATCTCCCGGCGAACGACGCGCCAGTCATTTTTGACGGCTTCCGCGTCGCGCGCGGATATGTCCAGCACGTGCAAAAGCAAGCGGGTTCTCTCTACATGCCGTAAAAAAGCCAGCCCCAAGCCCTTGTCGCTGCTCGCGCCCTCGATAAGGCCCGGAATATCGGCCAGCACGACGGCCTCGGAGTCCGTAAACAGAACCCCCAAGTTTGGCGACAGCGTCGTAAAAGGGTAGTCCGCAATCTTTGGCGCGGCGCCCGAAACAGCGCTTAAAAGGCTCGACTTGCCGGCGTTTGGAAGGCCGACGAAGCCCACGTCGGCGATGAGCTTGAGCTCTAGTTTGAGACGTGATTCATCTCCCATCTCGCCCTTCTCTGAAAAGCGAGGCGCTCTCCTTTGCGAACTGGCGAAGACGCGATTACCGCGCCCTCCCCTGCCGCCCAAGGCGGCCGCGTATCGGTCGCCAGGCTCGACTAAGTCCGCCAGCCCCTCCCCAGTCTCATCGTCGAATACGAGCGTCCCGCACGGCACCTTCAAAACGAGCGATTCGCCGCTTCTGCCGTTTTTCGCGTTTCCCTTGCCGTGTTCCCCGTTGCCGGCGGTGAAACGCCGCCTGTGTTCGAAGTCGGCAAGCGTCTGAAGGTTTGCCGCGGCTTCAAGGATAATGTCTCCGCCACGTCCGCCATTGCCGCCGTCAGGGCCGCCCTTTGGAATAAATTTCTCCCGGCGAAAGCTCATGCACCCATTGCCTCCACGACCGCCCGATACAGATATAGTTAGAATGTCTACAAATTTCATTAAACAGCTTCTCCAAAGGTTGAAAAATAAAAAACAGAAGGCATGACGCCTCTCTATGGAAAGTATATAGTATATCCGCCAATTTTCAACAGAAAATCACTTGCGCGGCAACAGCCGCGCGCATAATTCAAGGGCGTCGGCAAAGACCCGGCGCCCTTGCATGATATCTTTTACGTTGGGCGGCTCAGGCGATTTCAAACGCCTCGATCGCTACGAACTTTCTGCCCGCCTTAGTCTTGAAAGCGATCTTCCCGTCCGAGAGCGCGAAGAGCGTGTCGTCCTTGCCTATGCCCACGTTGCGCCCGGGGTGAAATTTCGTCCCGCGTTGTCTCACTATTATCGTCCCAGCCGTTACGATCGACCCGTCCCCGCGTTTCACACCAAGATACTGCGGGTTACTGTCGCGTCCGTTTGAGCTGCTGCCCTGCCCTTTCTTATGGGCGAAGAACTGTATGTCAAATTTTCTGACCTTCTTATTTTCATTGTATAACGTCATCTTTTATCTTCCTCCTCAAAAACCTCGTTCACGTTCACGAAACCGGGATAAGCATCGGCCACCCCTTTGAGCGATAGGAGAACGGTGAACGCTATCTGCTGCGCGGAAACGCCGTCGTCCGTCCATTCGACCGTCATCTCAGGCTTTTTAGCGTCGCTCGTGAGTTTTACGTCCTTCAATCCGAGGACATCCTCCAGCCCGACCAAGAGCGCTTGCATGAGCGTCGAAACCGCCGCGCAAACGATATCCTTCCCTTCATCCGCGAAGCCCGCGTGTCCGGCCGAAGATATCGAACGAAGCCCGGCCGCGCTGTGTTTTGCGGTGACAGTCAGCATCTTAGGGGTAATCCCCTATCCGTTTATGACCTCCACGGATAAATCCGTGTACTGTTGTCTGTGACCGCGGAACCTGCGGTAGTTCTTCTTGCGGCGGTATTTGAAAACGATGACCTTGTCTTCCTTGCCATGTTCGAGAACCTTTGCCGTCACGCTCGCGCCCTCGACGTAAGGCGCACCGATAACGACCTCGTCGTCACGCCCGATCATAAGCACCTTGTCGATGCTGAGCACTGCGCCTTCTTCAATGTCGCGCTTCTCCACCCTGATTCTGTCGCCCTGCGACACCCGATACTGTTTGCCGCCTTCTTCAATAACCGCGTACATAACTTAAAAATTCCTCCCCTCGCTGCCCGAAGGCGCGCAACCGCGCTTTCACTTCATGCCTCCTGCAAGCGTTCTAAAAGCGAAGTTATTTTACGCTCCTTCAAGGGTACCGTCAAGTGTCACCTGACAGACAATATTACGGTATCCAACGCCCTTATTCGCATGGCCTCCGCGAAGGCGGTACCTCCTTGCCATCACGACAAAGCTGATTATGACTATCCAATTGTTTCAGGTAAAGAGATGACGGACCGGCGAACGAACGCAGCGAACCCGCGTCCGACATGGATGTCGGGCGAGCGAATCAGCTCAGGACAGAGGTGTATGAGCGGTCCAATTCGCGGAGTGAGTCGCCGGTTCATCATCTCGGGTTCATCATTATGAGACAATTGGA
>JAISYM010000024.1 GCA_031269875.1 Synergistaceae bacterium | reverse complement strand
GAGCTTGCGGGCGTGTATCATCTTCTTTAGATGGTCGTATACCTTGCCGCGAAACGTATCCGTGGGGTACCGTTCACTCACGAAGCACCAACTCGCAGTTCGAAGTATTGTGATATATCAGTAGTGTATCATTAATATATCAACTGTCAATGCTTTACTTCGCCCATAGATTCGCGCGCGGTGTTGCCTTGCTCGTCACATTTTGTTATTATTGACTAAGAGCGGTATTTCTAAAAATTTGGGGGTATCTATATGAGCCTGCGGTACAAACTTACACTATCTATAGCCGGTATCCTCGTCGCTGTGATGATTGCGGCAGTACTGTTTCAGATCTACGAAATCAGGGAAAGTTACAGTAAAAACATGGAGTACGCTCGGGAATCCCTCTTTGAGGCGCAAAAGGCGAACATGAAAAATATTACCGTGGCGGTCGCGTCCCTCTTTGAGTTTTTCGACAACCAGGTCAAGAACGGCAGCCTGACGCTCGAAGAGGCACAGACGATGGCGCGCGAGCAGATCAGGGAAATCCGTTACGACACGGAAAACAAGGCGTTGTCCGGCGGCAATTATTTCTGGATAGATGACTCGGAGGGCAACAACATTCTGCACCCAATAACGCCTCAAATCGAAGGCAAAAACAGGATTGCCGCGCGTGACTCGACTAACATGGAACACATACGGGCGATAATCGAAGCGGGCATTAGAGGCGGAGATTTTACGGAGTTTCACTACGAAAAACCGGGCGAAAAAGAGGGCAAGCCAAAGATAGGTTACTCCATAGAATACAAGCCCTGGAGATGGGTCATCGGGACCGGGTTCTGGAGCGAGGACTGGAATGCCGAGATAGATAAACAGATGGCCGGAACGAGAGCGCAGTCAGAGGCCTTTCAGAACAAGCTCATAACCATCGCCATAATCGGTTTTTCTCTCCTTCTGATCGTCGTGCTCGTTTTGACTTTCATCTACACTAAGAGGTTCGTACAGCCCATCGTAAGTCTGAGCAAGATTTCGGAAGAGATGGCGAGCGGGAATTTAAGCATGTCGCTCGCGGAAGATGGTACCAGGGGCGACGAAATTGGAGTTCTTCAGGTCTCGATGAAAAATATGGTTTATAATCTTTCGCTATTGTTGATGCAGATAGACGCGTCCGCCGTGAAACTCCTGGAGGCAAGCGAATCGCTCTCCGCCAACGCCGACCAGTCCGTGAAGGTGACCGAGGAAGTGGCTTCCTCCGTGAAGAGCATCACGGGTGACGTGAACGCGCAAGTGAGCGCCGTGAACAGCATGACCGACGCTATAAGAGGAATATCAACGGGTATAGAAAATGTCACATCGATCAGTTCCGCGATCTCGTTAAAATCCTCCGAGACGACAGCGCTGGCCGAAACCGGCAGTAAATCTCTGGAGGACGCGATAAAACAGATGGGTGATATTTCCAACACAACGAGGCGCACGGCTCAGGCAATCAAGAACCTCGGGGAAAAATCGAAGAAGATAAACGAGATAGTCACTCTTATCAACGACATATCAGAGCAGACGAACATGCTGGCTTTAAACGCCGCGATCGAGGCGGCGCGCGCCGGAGACGCGGGCAGAGGTTTCGCGGTGGTTGCGGAGGAAGTGAGGAAGCTCGCGGAACAATCGCGCCAGGCCGCCGGTAAGATATCCTCTGAAATAAGCGAGATTCAGCGCGACACCGATGAAACGGTAAAATTGATGAGTGTAGGCGTCGCGGAATCCGAAAAGGGCGAGGCGGCGGTCGCTCAAAACGGCGAGATGTTCAAAAAGATCATCACGGATATAACAGACTTGAACGACGAAATACAGCACATTACCTCCGTAATGAACGAATTGTCCGAATCCAGGAGAGTCATCGAGAGATCGGTGGACGAACTCGGCGATATCAGCTCGAAGACCTCGACAGCCGCCATGTCCATATCCACCGCCGCGCGCGAGCAATCAGCCGACATGCACAAGATAGCGGGCTCCAGCTCAAACCTGCTCTCCATAGTCGAAACTCTCCAGGAACAGGTGAGCAAATTCAATATACACGACGCTCCAAAGGCGCTCGAATGAAAAGATAAGCGGGGCCGCACGACTGCGCGCGTGCTTTTCACACAAGGGAGGGAAGGCCCCTCGGCTCATCTTCTCTAAATAATAAGGTTGGCTATCTTGCCGTTTTTCTCCTCGTTGAGATATCTGTTGCAGGCGATGGCCGCGTTTCTCCCCTCGTCTATCGCCCGCACTACAAGCGAAGGCCCGCTCCGCATATCGCCCGCGGCGAATACTGTGGGCAGGCTGCTCTTATAATCAGAATTGCTGGCCGCGACGCACCCCCTTGCGTCCACTTCCAGTTGAAGCTGGTCAATCAGCGCTCGTTCAGGCCCTGTGAAGCCCATCGCCGTTATCACCATGTCAGCGGGGAATTCCGTTTCGGCGCCGCGGACCGGTTTGGGGGCCAAATTTCCTCCGTTCGCCGTCCATTCCACGCCAACAGCCACGACGGCTGTCACCTTGCCCTTGCTGCCCTTTATCTCGCTTGCAGTCGTGAGATAATGCCTCGGATCCTCCCCATAGAGCGCTATCGCTTCCTCTATGCCGTAGTCCATCTTTCGCACCCTTGGCCACAGCGGCCACGGGTTGTCCTCCGCTCGCGATTCGGGCAGAGGGGGGAGGATTTCGAGCTGAACCACGCCCGACGCGCCCTGCCTTACCGCCGTGGCGACGCAGTCGGTTCCGGTGTCTCCGCCGCCCACTACGACTACGCGTTTGCCCTTCGCGTCTATCAGGGTATCCTCTCTCGAAGCGCTGCCCAGCAACCGCTTTACTGACGCGGAGAGGTACCTCATGGCGGTATGCACGCCCTTTAGGTCGCTGCCGGGGACATCGAGCTTGCGTTCGTTGCCGGCACCGCAGCACAGCACGACGGCGTCGAACTCGCCGAGCAGCCTGATGACCGGCATATCCATGCCGACTTCCGTCTTCAGTGCAAACTTGACGTTCTCCTCGGCCATGATCCTGATCCTGTCCTCGACTATCGATTTTTCGAGCTTCATATTTGGTATGCCGAAGGTTAGCAGTCCTCCCGGGCGGTCCGCCCTTTCGAATACGGTCACGTCGTTCCCAAGCCGGTTGAGCATGTCCGCGCAGGCGAGCCCGGACGGCCCGGAACCGACTACGGCCACGCTCCTGCCTGTGCGCATCCTAGGGACGCGCGGACGTATCTTCCCGCCCTCCAGCATATAGTCGACTATGTATCTTTCTATACTTTTTACCGTCACGGGAGGCTCGTGTTCTCCAAGAGTACACGACCCCTCGCAGAGCGCCGGACAGACGCGCGACGTGAACTCGGGAAACGGGTGGGTCATGGTCAGCCTCTCGTAAGCCCCCTCTATGTCCCCGCGATATACGAGATCGTTTATTTCGGGTATTAGGCTTCCCAGAGGACAACCTATGACGCCGTCCCGAAGCGTCACACCGGCGTGGCAAAACGGCACGCCGCAGTCCATGCAGCGTGCGCTCTGACACGTTATGACACCGGCATCCGTCCGAAGCGCAAAGTCGAAATAGTCCCTTATCCTCTCATCGGCCGGCCTGTGAGCGGCTTCGGCCCTCTCATATTCCATAAAGCCCGTCGGTTTTCCCATGACGCGCGCCCCCATATCCTTTTTCTCTTCCGGCCGGCCTCGCCGGAGTTCGTTGAAGGCGTAAAGCGGCACGTCCTCCTCGGGTATTCCGAGCTCCCTTGCGCCCTTCATGGTGTCGAGGACTTTCCGGTAAGCGTCCGGTACCACCTTTACGAAAGATTCTGCACTCTTTTCAAAATCTTTCAGTATCGCTTCGGCTATGCCGCTTCCGGTATATTCAAAGTGACGTTCCAACATATTCCTCAAGATTTTCTCATCCTCCCCGTTCGGCGCGATCAGGCTCACCAGGCCGGTATTGCAGTTGTCGCGCAGGTGACCGCCGGGATCGTAGACGTAAGCTGTGCCGCCCGACATCCCCGCCGCGAAATTTTTGCCGGTCGGCCCAAGAATCAGGGCGACTCCGCTGGTCATATACTCGCATCCGTGGTCGCCCACGCCTTCGACGACCGCCGAGGCGCCGCTGTTTCTGACGCAGAAGCGCTCCCCGGCCACTCCTCTGATATAGGCTTCTCCAGAGGTCGCGCCGTAAAGCGCGACATTGCCAATGATGACATTCTCGCCATCTTCAGGCGTCCATCCGTCGGGCGGGACGATTATTATCCTGCCTCCTGAAAGCCCCTTTCCAACGTGGTCGTTGGCCTGTCCCCGCAGCTCGAGTGTCACGCCGCGCGTCAGGAACGCTCCGAAGCTCTGGCCGGCGCATCCGTCGAAGATCAGCCTCACGGAATCCTCCGGAACCCCCAAAGTCCCATATAGCCGGGTAATCTCCCCCGACAGCATCGCCCCGACCGTCCTGTTCGTGTTGTCTATGGCAAATCGCGAGACGATCTTTTCGCCGCGCTCCAATCTCGGCATACAGAGCGGGATCAGCGTGTTCCTGTCGAGCGACCTCTGCAGCATGTGTTCCTGCGGGAAGTGGAAGTAACGATCCTCCTTCCGCTCGATTTGCGACGGCTGCGAGAGGAGCCTTGAAAGGTCTACGGTGCGCGCCTTTTCGTCCTTAATCTTATACTTCACCCGGAGCAGTTCGACGTGGCCTATCAGTTCGTTGAAGGTCTGCGCTCCAACCATCGCCATCCACTCGCGAACCTCCATCGCGAGGAATCGCATGAAATTTTCGACGTGTTCCGGTTTGCCGCGGAATTTTTTCCGGAGCGCGGGGTTCTGCGTGGCAATGCCGACCGGACAGGTGTCGAGATTACAGACCTTCATCATGTCACAGCCGAGCGCGACCAGCACGGCTGAAGCGAACCCGAACTCCTCCGCGCCGAGCAGGGCGGCTATTACCACGTCGCGGCCGGTCAGCAGCTTCCCGTCCGTCTCAAGTGTGACGCGATTCCTGAAGTTATTCAGCAGCAGCGTCTGATGCGCCTCGGCGAGACCCAGTTCCCACGGAAGACCGGTGTGGCGGATGCTGCCGCGGGGCGACGCGCCGGTGCCTCCGTCGTATCCGCTTATGGTTATCACGTCGGCCAGGCCCTTCGCGACCCCGACCGCTATGGTGCCCACTCCGGCTTCGGATACCAGCTTGACGCTGATCTTAGCTTGGCTGTTGGCGTTTTTGAGGTCATAGATGAGTTGCGCCAGATCCTCGATCGAGTATATGTCGTGATGGGGCGGCGGCGATATAAGCGCCACGCCCGGCGTGGAGTTCCTGGCGCGCGCTATCCACGGGTACACTTTCGTCCCGGGCAGGTGTCCCCCTTCTCCCGGTTTCGCGCCCTGCGCCATTTTGATTTGTATCTCGGCGGCGTTATTGAGGTAAGCTATCGTCACGCCAAACCGCGCGGACGCGACCTGCTTGATCGCGCTGGACGAATTTTGGCCGTCGCCGCGCGTCTCCCATCGTTCCGGGATCTCCCCGCCTTCGCCGCTGTTGCTCTTGGCGCCAAGCCTGTTCATGGCTCTCGCGATGCACTCGTGAGCCTCGGGGCTGATAGACCCGTATGACATAGCCCCTGTCTTGAAACGCCTCACGATGCTCTCGATCGGCTCCACCAGGTCGAGCGAAATAGGCTTCCCCCTAGTGACTATGTTCAGGAGCCCCCTTATGTTTTTCAGGTAATCCGTGCGGCTGGAGACGATAGACGAAAACTTCTTGAAAAGTTCGTAGTCCCCGGTCAGGCACGCTTGCTGGAGGTAGTATACGCTCTCGGGATTGAACAAATGGCGCTCCCCGCCGTGACGCCACTTTATCTCGCCTCCCGGATCCAGCGGTTCGCCGGCCATTAGGGAATTGAAAGCGTTCTCATGGCGCGACAGGCTCTCGCCCTCTATTTCATCCAGGGTAACCCCGCCTATCCTCGTGGCAGTGCCGGTGAAATACTCGTTTACTACCTGTTCGCTCACGCCCAGCGCCTCGAATATCTGAGCGCCCTGATAGCTGCGGACGGTAGAGATGCCCATCTTCGATATCACCTTCATGATACCTTTCGTGAGTGCTGTCATATAGTTAGCCACGGCGGTCTCACTGCCGGCGTCGATGGTCCTTCGGTCGGCCATGTCGCGGATTATCCTGTACGCCAGATACGGGTTCACGGCGTCGGCGCCGTATCCGATGAGAGCGGCCAGGTGGTGTACTTCTCTGGACTCGCCGCTCTCGACGATGATGCTCACTCGCGTGCGCATTTTCTTACGGATCAGGTGATGGTGAAGACCTCCTGTGGCAAGCAGCGCTGGTATCGGCACTCTGTTCTCCCCCGCTCCCCTGTCGGAGAGTATTATCAGGTTGTAACCGTCCGCGACCGCTATGTCGGCGGCGAACATTATATTGTCGAGCGACTTTTTGAGCCCACCAGACAGTTTGCTGTTAAAAAGCATTGGCAGAGTGATCGCCTTGAAACCGCGCTCATCTATGTTGCGGAGTTTCTGGAGTTCATCGTCGGAGATGACTGGCGTGCCGTGGCGTATCATGCGGCAGTTTTCCGGGCCTGGCGCAAGCATGTTGCCTTCGCTGCCGAACTGGACGCCGGACGATGTCACATTCGCCTCGCGCAGGGCGTCCAGCGGCGGGTTCGTGACCTGGGCGAACATCTGTTTGAAGTAGTTATAAAGCAGTTGCGGGCGCTCGGAAAGTACGGCCAGCGGAATATCCGTGCCCATCGACGATATGGGTTCATCCGCGTTTTCGGCCATCGGCTTCAAGATGAGGGTCAGATCTTCCCATGTATAGCCGAATATCTTTTCAGCCTCTAGCAAGGCACAGGGCTCGAAATCCGCGTTTTCCGTGGAGATGAAGAGCGATTCGAGGCCGATGAGATCCTTCATCAGCGCGCGTTCGTAGGGAGAGAGCGCGCCGGCCTCCCGCTTTTCCTTCATTACGTCGCGCCACCTCTTGCCGGGGCCTCGTTTTTGTGGCAGATCCGCCAGTTTGAGTACATTCTCCTCGACCCATTTTTTGAATGGCGCGCTCGACGCGACGGCGGATTTTATCTCGCCGTCTTCTATTATCCGCCCCTCTCCGGTATCCACGAGCAGCATCCTGCCTGGGCGCAGCCTGTCTTTGCGAATTATCTCAGAATCAGGTATCGGCAGCACGCCGACCTCGCTCGACAGGATGACAGTGCCATTTCTCGTTACGAAATATCTGGAGGGGCGCAGTCCGTTCCGGTCCAGTCTCGCTCCGGCGACTACGCCGTCGGTAAAGGCGATGGCGGCCGGCCCATCCCAAGGCTCCATAAGACAGCTCGCGTACTCGTAAAACGCTTTTCTGTCTGGATCCATGCTCTCGTCTTTCTCCCAGGGTTCCGGTATGGCCATCATCAGCGCGTAAGGCAGCGTGTAGCCAGCGTTCATCATGAACGTCAGGAAATCGTCCAGCATTGCGGAGTCACTGCCGTCCTCATTTATGATGGGAAGCAGCTTCTCGTAGTCCGCCCCGTATTTTTCGGATTTCAGCACCGATTCGCGCGCCTTTATCCAGTTGACGTTGCCGCGGATCGTGTTTATCTCCCCGTTGTGGATGATGTGCCTGATCGGGTGCGCCCTCTCCCAGCTGGGGAACGTGTTTGTGGAATACCGTGAGTGTACCAGCGCTATCGCGCTCTCCACGTCCTCGTCGCGGAGATCTATGTAAAACGCGTCCATCTGGCGCGGGATCAGCATCCCCTTGTAAACGACCGTCCGCGACGATATGCTCGCCAGGTAAAAATATGGGTCGGACTCCATGTACTTCACGTTTCTGATCCGGGCTAAGGCGAGTTTTGAGACGACGTACAGCTTTCGCTCGAAATCCTCGCGGGACGCTCCGTCAGGACGCCTGATGAAAACCTGGAGTATGGCGGGACATACGTCTCTCGCCGTCTTGCCCACGGCGGCGGGGTATGTCGGCACGCGCCGCGTCCCTATCACTTCCATGCCCTCTGAGGCCACGATGTTCTCAAATATGCCGAGCGTCTTTTCGCGCCTCGGTCCGTCAGGAGACGCAAAGAGCATGGCAACTCCGTACATACTCTCGTCCGGCAGATTTATTCCCCTTCCCTCGCAGTCACGTTTCAGGAAACGGTGAGGTATCTGTATCAATATCCCCGCGCCATCGCCAACGTCAGGGTCCGCCGCCACCCCTGCCCTGTGCGTCAGGTTGATCAGCACTTTCAACGCGTCGCGGACCAAGCCGTGCGACTTCACGCCCTTGATGTCGACCAACATCCCAATACCGCAGGCGTCGTGCTCGAACTTCGGGTCGTACAAACAGTTCAGTTTTGATTTTCTTGGATCGTGGACAATTCTCTCCCCCATGAGGCCTACTTCCTCCCAAAAGTTTTCTGTCAATTCTAAAAATTCAAAAAAACGATTTGTGGATTTTACCACAGCAGCTATGTTTATTACAAGTAGTGAAATAGAAAAAAAATAGAGAAAAATATATTCTGTGTGCCTTTTGGATAATTAAAATCCATAAAATCCCTGTTAAGGTAACGGATAACCATATCCCTTCCGGGATGGCGTATTGCTTACAAAACGCCAATATGCGTATAATCGTGAATATAATGCAAATTATGCAACATTTTTACCTTGATAAGCAGAAATTTCAAGAAAATACTTGACTAATAAATTTTGAGATGTAGAATACCCTCCATTGAACGACAAATCATTCAAGGAGGTGGATTTGAAACTCGTGTTATTTTTTTACGTGCTGTTTGAGCGAAGGAGGAGTGATAATGTTTTCATCTGTTGACACGATCTGGGTATTGTTGGGCGCGATATTGGTATTTTTCATGCAAGCCGGATTCGCTATGGTAGAGACGGGTTTCACGAGGGCAAAGAACGCGGGAAACATCATAATGAAAAACCTTCTGGACTTCTGTTTAGGCTCAGTCGCGTTCTGGGCCGTCGGTTTCGGCATAATGTTCGGCCCTGATATAAGCGGTTTTATCGGGAAACTCGACATCCTGCTGCGAGGCAATTATGATTCGTCCTTTCCGACGTATGCCTTCGCCATATTTCAGACGGTCTTTTGCGCAACAGCCGCAACTATAGTTTCGGGAGCTATGGCTGAACGCACCAAATTTTCTGCATACTGTCTTTATAGCCTCATCATAAGCCTCGTGATATACCCTATCTCCGGGCACTGGATATGGGGCGGCGGCTGGCTGGCTGGAATAGGATTCCATGACTTCGCCGGCTCCACGGCGGTACACATGGTTGGCGGCTTGGCCGCTTTGGTGGGAGCGTACCTCCTGGGTCCCAGAATAGGGAAGTACGACGAAAACGGCAAGGTTCAGCCCATACCGGGCCACAGTCTCACGCTTGGAGCACTCGGCGTATTCATACTTTGGTTCGCGTGGTTCGGTTTCAACGGCGGGTCTACTGTGTCCGCTACCGGGGATGAAACACTCGTCTCTATGGGTTCGATCATTTTTAACACGAACCTGGCGGCGGCGGCGGCGACAAACGCCGTGATGCTCATCACGTGGTTCAGGTATGGCAAGCCGGACGTATCGATGACGCTGAACGGCGCGCTGGGCGGGCTTGTCGCCATCACCGCGGGATGCGACGCCGTGAGTCCGTTCGGGGCTTTTATGATCGGCCTTATTTCCGCGCCGATTCTGGTATTCGGCATCGAATTCATCGACCAGAAGTTGAAGGTAGACGACCCGGTGGGCGCGATCGGCGTACACGGTCTCTGCGGCGCGGCCGGAACGATACTGACAGGGTTCTTCGCGCTTAACGGCGGGCTGCTCTACGGCGGAGGCTTTTCGATGCTCGTAACACAGGTGATTGGAGTCGCGGCCGTAGCGGTGTGGGTGTGCGTGACCATGACGATAGTGTTCGGCACCATCAGGGCGACTGTCGGCCTGCGCGTCTTGCCCGATGAGGAGATGGAGGGGCTGGATATCCGCGAACACGCCCTCGTGAGCAGCTACGCCGACTTTATGCCCGTCGCCGCTGGGCCGGCCGCGATTTCCTCGATAAAGACCGTCGTTCCCGCCGATAATACGGTTTCTTTGGCGGAAGTCAAAAAGATGCTGGGCGATCACCCGAAGATGACCAAAGTCGAAATATACACGAACCCGAAGAAGATGGACGCGCTGAAAGAAGCGCTGAACGAGATTGGCATCACCGGCCTGACGGTCACGGCCGTAACGGGGTGCGGCGCGCAAAAGGGCAAGAAAGAATTTTACCGCGGCGCCGAGATGAAGATGACGCTGCTGCCGAAGGTGAAAGTGGAGACAGTGGTCTGTAAAGTCCCAGTCAGCAAGGTGGTCGAGGCCGCAAAATCCGTGCTGTACACGGGCGCGCCTGGGGACGGTAAGATATTCGTCTACGACGTGGAGAATGTGATAAGGGTCAGCAGCGGCGAAGAGGGTTTTGACGCGCTCCAGTACGATTACGACAAAGCCCAGCAGGAGGGCATCGAAGCGTTGAAGTATGTCTACGAAAGGCAGGTGAACGAGGCGAGTTAGAGAGGAAAAATGCCGATTTATATCCGTTCAAAAAGCCCCTGAGCGCGAGATAAATGCGCGCTCAGGGGCTTTTTCGCGTTCCGGTTTTCGAACAGGCCTCTATTTCTCCAGCCAATAGAGGATAACGGTCTTTTCCGGCGGGATGCCGCCGCCGCCGGTTATGATCTCCTCATACTCGGCTTTGCCTTGAGCTCCCGAGAGCTTCCCGCCCGTCGCATCGATTGTGCCGGCGAAATCCATTTCCCCCTCTCCGGAGAGTATGTCGGCGTTGACCCCGACGATATATTTGCCCTTCGCTTTCTTCAACGTGATCTCCGTGATCTTCACATCGGCATAGGTAACGCTTTTGGCCGGCAGGGATTTCTCGCCGACCCAGCGGGCCGGCCCGCCAGACTTTATATCGAGCACGTAGAGCTTGCTCTCGCCGGACACCGATCTCGCCACGCCGCATGGGTTGCCCGGTTTGCCTGTTTTTATCCTTTCTGTCTGGCGGAATGTCGCCACATACATCTTTTCGTTCACGAGTACGGGTTTCGCCGACACGTACTCCTCCCCAGAATTCTGTCCGGCCTGGCGGAGCCTGAAATACCATCCAGGCTGGGGATCACCCGCCTCCAGTTTGTTCTCGGACGCGGCGCTGAGTTCTTTGAAGCCGCCGCGCGCGTGGGTGACAGTACCCGAGTCGGGCACGCTGAAACCGAATACCATCTGGAAATCATTTTCCAGTACCCCGTTTTGCGCCGCTCCGGACTTTCTGACCATGACGTCAGTCGTGCCGCCGCCAAGCCATACTTTCCCCTTGTCGGAATAAGCGCAGAGGCCGTAGGGAACCCCGTAGTGCCTCACCTTGGCGGGAGCATTCTCGGAAGCGGAGGAGATGCTTTCCTGGAGTGTCGCCACCGTGCTGATATTCCACGCGCCTGGGGCTAACGCCGTCGTCTCGCCGCGGCTGTTCTTACCTTCGAGGGAGACCATGAATACGCTCCCCCTGTTGTCCACCGCGAATACGCGCCCCGTCATGTAGGAGTTTGACGGCATCTGAGATTTGAGCAGGGTGGGCTCAGAGGTCATCATGCCCATGCAAGGCGCGTAACCTGTCTCTCCTGCGCCGACTTTCGCCGTGCTGTTTTTCCACGCTTCCTTGCTGTCGAAGGCCCTTATCAACGAGCCGTCCTTTGGGTCTATAAAGAGCAGCACAGCGCCCTCACCTCCACCCGCCGCCGGGTTATAGGAACTCTGGCTGCCACCGGACAGCGCGATGAAATTTGTCTTTGCGCCGTCAGTCGTACCGGCGACGCCCATCGCGGGTTTGGGGCTGTTGTAGCCCAGTTTGCTGTAATGATCCGCGGCATGTGCCTGCACGACCAGCGGTTCATAGTCCGAAGGCCCCATCGACGCTAATGCGCCGCCGAGGTTTTCACGGTACCAAAGGAATTTCGGCTCTCTGGGCGCGGTGATGTCCAGTGCGTAAAGGCCGTTGCCGCCCCGTCCGAGCGTACCAAGCAGAACCGTCCTCCAATCGCTCCCGTCCCCAGAACCCGACAGGTCGAAGCGCCGCTTCTGGAGCGGGCCGTCTAGTGTGTAGCATGGATTCGACCTGACTCCCAGCGCTTTCTCGTCGCCCCTCACGTCGTACCAGAGAACGCGCCCGCCGGCGGCGAATGTTTTAAGCGTGGCGATGCGTGACGGCAAAAGCACGGGCGGCGGCAGTATGGCCGATTCCTCGTGCCCGGTCGAAGGCACGATCACGTGCAGCACCCCGTCGTTCGTCTGGGCGTAGAGCCGCTCCGTTCCCTTCAAATCATCCTTCGCAGCTGTTTCGCTTGCCCATTTCTGATAACCAGGCAGCTCATTATTCGACTTCACGGACGGAAAATCGGCGTAGACGATCCCTGAATTGCCGAAGTCCGCGAGCATCGACGAGCGCGGGTATTTCTTGCCGTTTCTCACGTATGAGTAGTCGTAGCCTTGCAGCCACCAGTAGAACGCGTTGTCTGGCAAGGTGGGTCCGAACGACGCGCCCGGCAGGTTGTCAGGCGATACCACGCTGTTTATGCCGGAGAGTCTGGCGAACGCGGCGTCGTTCTCGGCGAAATATTTAAACTTCTCGTTTTTTTCGTCCCAGTATTTGAGGTTCCGCGGCTGAGCCGGTTTCCCGGACTTCCCGCGCCTCTCCAGCAGTTTAGCGCCGAACTCCCAGTCAGCTGTCAGCGCTGAGAAGCCGTCCTTGCCCTCGGATACCAGATACTTCGTCAGCCGCCCAACCCATTGGTTGCCCTGGACAATCCGGTAGGATGTGGAGAACGAGGAGGACAGATCACCTTCCTTCGCGGGGGGCGCCTCTACGAGCGTACCCTTCCCGGGCTGTACCGACTCGCTGCTGCTCACTGTTATGAGCGCCTGGCGGAATGATTCGAGCAGCTCGGCGCTGTTCGAGGCGAAGTATGGTTGGTACGGCGCGTCGTACATGTTGTCGGTCGTTATGGCGGCTATTTCCTCCGCGCGCAGTCCTTGCCCGGCGTTCGCCATCCTAACGAGGTTCAGCCGCATCCTCTTTATTTCTTTTATTACAGGGTCGTTTTCCGAAATGGATGGGTCGGTCCGCGTCATCTTCTCCGGGTCGGCCACTATGCCGATCACAAGCGTCCTGATCGGTCTGTCGAGGTCGGCTGTCTTGAGCTTTTTCGTGTTTTTGTCGAGCAGCGTGACGCCCTCGTAGATCGCCTTCCTCTTGCCCGTTTCCATCCTGAAGTCGCGGGAGGTCTCTGTGTTCGTTGCGTCGTACAGGTTCTTGACGGCCCTCCACGCCGGGTATTCGTAGCCACCGCCCGTAATGTTCGGCTCGCAGCCGGAGGCTACGACTACGACCCAGTTGTCCTCGCATGTGTTCGTTATCGGGAACGAGACCTCCGCGAGGTCGCCGTCATGGAGGCTGTAGATAGGCGTCCTGAGCGTGGCCGACGGCGATGAGCCGTCCGCTATGTTGAGCTGGTCGTAAGATTCGTTCGCGTAGGTTTGGCCGGAAGAGTTCGCCCCCTGTACGGTATACCCGCGCTTCGGCGAGAAGAAATCCATCACGGATCCAGCGGCCTCGCCGCTGCCGGCGTTGAAGTACGCCCTGGGCTTCCCGGACCAGTCCTGTTCCTGACTGTATCGCCGCTTGTCTATCCTGTAGGTGATATGGTTGTACTTCTTGGAGTACCACACGTAACCTTCGCTGTGGTAGAAGTCGCGGTCGAGCTGGAGCGGGACGTTCGTCTTTCTCGGGTGGAACTTCGTAGGGTCTGGGAATATAGCCTGCGCCAGCGCGAAGTTTCCCGCTATGCCAATCTCCGGATCGTTGTAGTAGTGGAACTGTGAGTCACGGCTGCCACTGAAGCTCTCGGCGCGGCTGAAGTCGTCGCCCCATTTTATGCCGCCTGTATTGTAGCTTGTGTTCGTGCTGCCCGCGCTCTTGATGTCGGCCACGCCGTTTATCCAGAGTTTGAATTTGTCGATATGGGTTATCGCCCTGCCGCCTTTTGCCCACCTGTAGTCGTGTTCTTCAATGGGCAGCCAGAGCGACGCCCTGTTCATCAGCTTGTAGAGCGGCCTGTCACGCTCTTGTCCGGCCATGTGGGCTCTGCTGCCCATGCTCGACCACCAGCCATCTTCCTCCTGGTAAGCGTTCGCCGGATTCCCAGGCACTTTCGCCGTGTCGTAGTAAGACTGTACCTTCGCGTTCATCCACATGGGGTAATACTGTCCGAAGAGCGAGTAGTGCGTCTCCATGTTCCCCGTCGTGGCCGCGTTCAGCACGCCGTTTGAGAACCGCACCCTCCTGAACCCGTTCTGAAATCTGCCGTCTTTTATCGCAATCCTGATGTTGTCCGGGTCGTTGACGTATGCCCTGCCAAACCTGTCGAAGAACGCCACGGTCCAGACGTTTCCCCCGAACGGTGAGACCTTGAATATGCCGTTGTAGTCCTGGCGGGCACACACGACGCCGTGGTGCGTGCCGCTCATGTGGCCCAGCTCGACGTTAGACGGCGAGAGGTACGTGGTAGCCATGCCGAATCGTATGCTTTTGAAAAGCTCCGGGTCGCTCAAAAGCCTCCAGAGGACGAGCTTCGTCTGGTACATCCTGCTGTCGTTGGGAACGAGGTCGTCCTTTGTCCACGAGGCCGGCGGTGTCCTCCAGTATTTTGGATCCTTGAACACCATCGCGTATGGGTAAGACGCTATGGCGGACGCGTTACTGACGTAATTGTACGGGGCGATTACCTGGTCTCCGTACCCGGCTGCCGTGTTCATCTCGTGCCGCGCAAGGTCTTGTGCGGTTCGGTTCCCACCGTTGTTATTCTTTGGCTTCGTCGACGAGTAATACCCTTTGTTGCTTAAAGAGGACTTTGTATCGTAATACCAAACATTTAACGTGCCGTTCCAGTGGCCGGAGTCATAATCTGTAGGGTATCCCGCCCTCTCGCGGCTGTCAAAGCCTGTCTCCCTCGCTACGGTACTGTACGGCCAGACTTCCGGACAGTTCTCGAAACCAACTTCCAGCCCTGTCACTTGTGACTTGTAAAGGCCTTTCGATATCGGGTTGTCCGCGCCGATGAAAGGGAAGTAGTAGTCGTCAGCGTTCCGCTTCATTGTTTCTTCGAGCGTCGCGCCCCTTTTGAAGTTGTTCGACGCATCGATATCGCGGCCATACAGGTTGCGTTCCGGACGAAGGTTCATCCCGCTCCACGCGGCGGGAAGCGCCCCCATTCCAAACGTGGCCTCCTTCATCATCCTGTTCACGTCGTCAGGCCCGTACCCGAAACGGGCGCGCGTACTGTTCCAATCCGCGCCCTCGACGAATGACAGATCCCAGCCGCTCACCATTTGAACCTGCGGAAGGACGCCCTTCGGCGTGAAACTCATCGCGGCAGTCGACTCGATCAGGAAAAGCACGTTCGGCTTTTTCTTCCCCCCGACCAATACGTCAGTCTCCTCCTGCCCGACATCCGCCTTGAGCGGCGCCCTGACGCCCGCGCTGTTATCCGCCCGCGCCTCACGCACCCAACCCAACGCCGAGAGCGCCGTCTGGTTCATAAAGAGCGCGAGGATCAGGACTGCGGCAAACCTCATTGAAAAACCACGCTTTGTGACTGTCACGACATAACACCTCCCGATGGAACTTACTTTTGGCATGACGCCATTTGCCAGTTTTACACAAAACATTTATTGTGTTATTGGCAATACTACAAAAAAAATAGATTAGATATGGCTATTTGTCAAGGAAAAAACAAATATAAAAGACTTATGACGCATTAATTTTTTGTAATATTTTGAATAGGCTCGTCAGAGTGAGAAGGCGGCGCCCCATCGTGAGAAATCCGCATAAAACCAGTGTCCGCGCGGTAAAGCGTGGATACTGGTCAAATTGTTTTCGGGTGGGTGGCGATCGTCTGATGGAGTTTTATTTGTAATTGTATTAAATTAATGTAATAATTGACGCTGCAAAGCAAGGTTGTGGCATGTGATATAATGCCCCCTCCTCCACTGTAAAATATGTGGGGAGGAGGCATTATTTTTTATGACTATCCAATTGTCTCATGTAAAGTTTGAAACACACGCGAAGTAGTCAGGGTTAAAAAAGCCCACGAAACAAGAGAAGCCACAGAAATAATGCAGCTTGACAACAGAATAACGCG
>JAISYM010000020.1 GCA_031269875.1 Synergistaceae bacterium | reverse complement strand
CGCGTTATTCTGTTGTCAAGCTGCATTATTTCTGTGGCTTCTCTTGTTTCGTGGGCTTTTTTAACCCTGACTACTTCGCGTGTGTTTCAAACTTTACATGAGACAATTGGATAGTCATATATATTTATCATGCGTGAGATGGGATTTTCGGGTATAATTGGGGAAATGATGATTGATTCGCCTAAACGACATTTTGCCGTTGGGGAAGCCGTAAGCTGGAAGGGTTTAAATCTTCACCCTTTAGGCCCCTAACAATAAATCAGCTTTTCCTTGAATGAATTATAGGCTGTGAAGTTGAAGAAGGAGACAGGGACATGACGGGAAAAACACTCGCGATAACGCGCGGAGCTGTAATCGCGGCTTTTTACGCGGCCTTGGTGATCGCTTTTCAGCCTATATCTTTCGGCGCGGTGCAGTTTCGCGTCGCGGAGGCGCTGACGCTGCTGCCGGTTCTTTGGGTAGAGGCGATACCCGGTCTTTTTGTGGGCTGTCTCATCGCGAATATATTCGGCGGGTTGGGGTTCTTGGATATATTTCTCGGCAGCGCCGCCACGCTCGCGGCCGCCGCGGTCACTCGATACGCCCCGAACCTCCCGCTTGCCGCGGCCGCTCCGGTCGTGGTAAACGGTCTTGTGGTCGGCGGCTATCTTTCCGCTATCACCGACACGCCGTTCGTATTTACCGCGCTCTATGTCGCGGCGGGAGAGGCGATGGCCTGTTTCGCTCTGGGTATTCCGCTTGTCGAAGCGATCAAGCGAGCGGATTTACACTTTAAAAATAAAAAATAATAAAGCCTCTTGCGCATATTCGCAGAATCGGCGAAACTTATACAGATGTGTGGAACAGGTGTCTTTAAAGAGGAAGTGATCGATTGAGGAAGTCGCTCAAGACCAAATTGAAGCAGCTATGGTTTCCTGTGGCATTCCGTTTGCCGGAACCTGAGTTTACAAAGGATCAGCTCGATCTTCTGGAAGAGCTTATACAGCTCATTCAACCAACTCTGTCACAGCAAGAACAAACGAACAGGGACGAACGCATTGGCATGGCCCACTTCTTGATAGACCTTGGAACAGGCATTTGGCGTATCAGGCGAAAAATAGAAGGTCTTTCCAGAATGCCGAAAGAAATAAAGGACGCGCTGTACTCGCTGGAGAGTACGTGGGCGTCTATGGCTGAGGGCGGAGTGGAAATAATCGATCATACCGGCGCCATACCGCTGAAAAACGAGGCGAAAATCATCGAGGTTCGCGAGATACCGAATTTGACTAGGGATCAGGTGATCGAGACGATAAAGCCCACGATAATGCTCAAGGGCGAGGTCATCCAGCTCGGCGAGGTCGTTATGGGACGGGCAGTCAGCCCCGTTCATTCCGCGGCTTCCGTTAACCCGGAGTTTGACGCCCCTCCTGCGATAGTTCTCGAGACCGCTCTGGACCAGACGGATGAGCTGAAGAGCGCTGAACCCGAAGAGTTCGAGGCTATGCCGCCGCTCTTGACGAAGGACGAAGATTCGCCCCCGGACGACGGCGCAAACGGCAGCGATGACGCCGTACCGGACGAGGGCGCGGGTGATGTCGAGGAGATGGAAGCGCCGGAAGAATTTAAAGAAACGGCGGAAGTAACGGAAACACCGGAAGGGGAACAGGCGTCAAATACAATAGAACCAGCGGAAATTGCGGGAGCTGAGGAATTAACAGGAGAAACAGAAACAACAAAAACAGCGGAAACAACTGAAATAATAGACGCGGAACCGCCGGCGGATGCCCTTCTTGACGAGGCTGAAGCAAAACCAAAGAAGAAAAGGGCCGCCCGCAAACTGAAGGCCGGGGCCGACGCCAATGTCGTGGACGCGCCAAAGCCGAAGAAAACGCGCCGCAAGAAAGCCACAGATGGGACGACGGAGGTGAACGACGCTGACTGAACATTCGAAGCACCATAGAGTACCTTACGATGTCAAACTCGCGAAGGTGGATGAAAGCGGTCTTGGCGTTCACACCGAGGAGATAATGGATGGGATACAGAAGATAAAGGCGGTAGCGTCCCTCGTTGAATCCGCGATCATCTGGCGCGCGCAGTATATTGCCTGGAACGTCGATATTTATAAGGCGGAGCCGCTCTTATTCCGGCTCATCTTCAAGGAAGGTTCGCAGAACCCTCAGGCAATGGATTTGCTTGCCAGGATATACTTCCAGCAGAGCAAGTACGAGAAAGCTAAAGACCTTTGGAATCGGGCGAGCGAATTGCAGCCGGGCAATCCGGCGCTGAAAAGAACTGCCGCCTTGATGCAGAGCATCGCGAAATCTCCGTCCGCCGCGCTTTTGAGGCACAAGATACGAATGTTCTTCAGCACGGCCATGATGATGGTTTGCTTCCTCCTCGTCTGCTGGGGCGGAGTCCTTGGGTATAAAGCGATCGAGCGGTGGGCCGAAGGGCCTATCGCCGTTCAAAATCTGGCCGGCATGTTCCATTACGAGTACGACTCCATAACAAAGGGCATGGTGTACGTTCCGGGTCCCGCGGCAATCGAATCCACGGAGGAGATAACTCCGGTGACGGTAGATGACGACGGCGTATACAGCATGGGCTTTACCAGGAAGAAGGCTTCGAGCGGGCGCGATTTAGGCCGAATCGAGGTAGTCGTGGAGCGCGTCGGAAACTCCCTCAAAGTTTCCGGCAAGATACCGAACCTATACGTCCGCTACCTCGTGGAGCAGTCTCTCTGGGATGTGCCCGGCATAACAGACCTCGACATGCGGGGTCTGGACGTGGATCGTACGTACAGCGTGAACAAGGGCGACAGCCTCTGGATAATAGCGAAGAAGGTTTACGGAAGCGGATCGGCCTGGACACTTTTGGCTAAGATAAACAACCTCGAAAACCCGAACGTGCTTCGGATAGGTCAGGAACTCGCGCTGCCGTTGGGCGACGAAATCATTGTCCCGGAGTAGGAAGGGTCATGGAATGTCAAAGGCTGCCGCAACCGCGTCGGCCGCTAGTTTTACTAATTCCGAATAGGGATGCTCATGCGTCCCTATTACGGTGACGTTGCACTTATCGACAGGGATGAGAAATTTCTTTGCCTGGCTCCTGCCGACTGCTTTGGCTATTGCCGGGGTTATCTCGCCGAACATCGAATTGGCTATCACTATGCCTATAGGCCCCATGATGGCGTCCGCGTCGGCGCAGGCTACGAGAACGGGGTTCTCACCGGTGGCGGCGTGATCAGCCCCGGCGCTCAGCATAGCCGCCGTGGCTGTGCTGTTTGTGCCGACAGCGAAAATTTGACCTGTTTTGCCTTCGCCCGTACCGTTCTCGATAACCCGCCTTTTCCGGAGCGCCGTTATCACGCTTTTGCCCAGCGCTCCCCCCTGCCCGTCGATCACCACTATTTTCATATGCCCGCCCCCAGGTCGCCCTCGTGCGCTTTCTCTTCTTCAAGCGCCTCGCGCAGCAGGTATCCCGTGTAGTCATGGACGACCGGCTCGTATGGCTGGTCAAAGAGCGGGGAGCTTATTATAAAATCGGCGGACGATTTGTTACAGGCGATAACCGTGTTATACACGGTACACAGGCGCACCAGGGCTTTTACGTCCACATCATGCGGCTGGGTCGTCATTGGATCCGTCATGAATATGAGTATGTCGAGCTTACTCTCGGCTATGAGCGCGCCCATCTGCTGGTCTCCGCCGAGAGGCCCTGACTTGAGCCTCTTTATGCGCGGAAAGAGGTTTGGAAACTCACGCGCGAACATTTCCATTATGAGCTGTCCCGTAGTCCCGGTGCAGATCATATTGTGAGGCGCAAGTTTCATCGCGTTGTACCTCACCCAGTCGAGGATGTCATGCTTCCTTGCGTCGTGAGCCACGAGTCCGATATTTTTAACCTTGTCCACAGCTGTCCCCCCTTATAAAACAGGATTCTACCATAAAATGTTTCCACTATTCTAACAGACGTGTAACGGAAAAAATTGTGGAGATAGCGGATTCGGCACGTATCGCCGTTGGCTTTTTCGCAGTTTCGTCGTAGAATGAAGATATTATGAGTAAAACAATCAACTATCAAAACTTACGTCAAGCGATCACATCACTGGAAAAGACGATCTTGGCGCTGGGTAGGGTGAGCGACCCCGATGTAGTTAACGGTCTCAAGGCGGGCGTCGTCCAAAACTTTGAATTTACTTACGAACTCGCGTGGAAGTGTATCGCCAAGTGGCTGGCGCAAAACACCCCGGACGTTAAAAGTATCAATCTCCCCAAGAAGCAGCTTTTCAGACTGGCGGCTGACTATGGCTTGATCGCCGAACAGACGCAATGGTTTGATTTTAACGACTCCCGCAATCTGACCTCTCATACTTATGACGGTGGAATTGTGGGCGAGAAAATTGCTGTCGCGGAAAGTTTTGTCCCTGTCGTCAAAGATTTACTGCGGCGATTGGAGACAGAATGACCACCGCGGAGCTCAAGGGCGAGATTAAGAAAATCGTCCGTCAAATGTTGCCGGACGCCCAGGTTTTTTTCTTTGGTTCCCGGGTAAAAGAGAGCAATCGCCCGAACTCAGATATCGATATTTTGATCAAAAGTGAAAAAAAATTGACTCTGCTGCAGTTGGCGCGCGTCAACGACGCGCTGATGGAGTCCGGTATTCCTTATGTTGCCGACATTCACGATTATCACGGCTTGAGCGCCGATTTTCTGGCGGCTATCGCCGATGATTTGACGGAATAGTTTTGTAAAATCATTTCGCGGTCAACAGGCTGTTTGACCTCGGTTGATATATCACAAGAGGAGGCGGTGTTTATAATGAGGGAGAAGATCAGGGGGCTGTTGCCGGAAATTGAGTGGATCGAGGATGAGGAGCTTCAGGAAAAGGTTGTGGCTTGCTATGCCGACGCGCTTAGAACCGGCGGCTGGGGCCCGGAGGACATGGACAAAATACCGTTTACGCTCTTGATTCCTGATTGTCCGGCTTCGTACCTTACCCACGTCCGGGGTGTGACCAGGATGTCAAAGCACGCTTTAGACGAATTTAACGAGCTCTACGCTTCATCGGACGGAAAATTCAGGATGGACAGCGACCTCTTGGTCGCGGGCGCGCTTCTCCATGACATTGGAAAGCTGGTAGAATACGAAAAAGCCCCGGACGGGCGTACGGTAAAATCGCAGATGGGGAAGGATTTACGGCATCCGTTCTCCGGTACCGTGATAGCCCTTCGCAACGGCTGCAGCTCGGCAATCGGACATATCATTGCCAATCACGCGCATGAGGGAGACGGAGCGCTTCGCAGTCCCGAGGGGGTGCTGGTGAACAAGGCGGACTTCATGAATTTCGAGGGCCTGAAAAGTTTTCTGGGCATGAAATAACTTTGTAGTTATATTAACGATACGTTCATCGATCGCGAGTATTGGGGGGAATTTATCGGAATGGGCAAGACTATGATTATGAAGATAATGGAGCGCGCGTCAGGCAAAGAGGTTAGCGTCGGCGACAGGGTCTGGTGCAAGATTGACCTGTCGACCGCGCGTGATTTTGGCGGAGCGAACTGCACGCTGCAGTTCGATGAGATTACGGACAAAAAGGGACGGGTATGGGATCCGGCGAAGATAGCGTTCACGTTCGATCTTCAAGCGCCGTCGCACTCGGAGAAGGTCTCCGCCAATCAGAAGATCATCCGCGAGTTCGCCAAGCGCCAGGGAATCGATAAGGTGTTCGATATCAACTGGGGCATCGGGCAGCACGTGCTTCTCGAAAACGGCCTCGTAAAGCCGGGAGACGTGATCTTGGGCACGGACAGCCACATGAATCTCTTGGGCGGGGTCGCGGCCTTCGCCACCGGCGTCGGAAACACCGACATAGCCGCGTCGTGGCTCAACGGGACGAACTGGTTCCGCGTGCCTGAGACGATGAAGATCGAGGTGACTGGCGAGTTCGGGTGCGGCGTCTATATGCGCGACCTGCTGACACTGATGGTAGGCGACCTCGGCGCGGGCGGAATGGACTTCCTCGCGGTGGAGTTCACCGGGGATACTATCGAGCGCAGCACCTTGGCGGAGCGCATCACGCTATGTTCTATGGTAACGGAGATGAGTGGGAAGATAGGCCTGATATTGCCCAATGGACCTGTACTGGACTGGCTTGCCGGGCGCGCCGGGGCGGAGGGCGATTTAGTCCGCCGCCGCGTTCGCGAAATCGCGGCCGACGACGACGCGCCTTACTGCGAGGTTCACAGGTATGACGCGTCGAAACTGGAGCCTATGGCCTCGTGCCCCGACGCGCCGGACAACGTAAAGACGGTGCGGCAGATATCGGGCGGGGCGGTGGATCAGGTCCACATTGGGAGCTGTACGAACGGACGATTCAGCGACATCGCGGCCGCGTTCGCGGTTCTCGAAAAAAGCGGCTTCAAGGTGTCGCCCTCGGTGAGGACTATCATAACACCGGCCACCAGAGAGGTTATGGCGCGGTGCGCGAGGGAGGGCTTCATAGAGAAATTCCTTGAAGCGGGCGTCGTCTTTACGAATCCGACCTGCTCCCTCTGCACGGCTGAACATTACGGCGCGCTGCCATCCGGCGACGTTGGCTGTTCTACGACGAACCGCAACTTTATCGGAAAGGTCGGCAAGGGGAGCCACACGTACCTGATGAGTCCGGCCTCAGCGATGGCGACGGCGGTTCGCGGGGTTATCACAGACCCCAGAGAGATACTCTGCTGAACGAAAAGGGCGTGATCGATATGGGCAAAACTTTAAATGGCCGGGCGTGGGTGTTCGGCGACGACGTGGATACGGACCTGATTTACCATAATAAATACCTTGCCGAGACGGACCCCAAGAACATGCCGCAGTACTCTTTCGAGTACTATCCGGGCAAGGAGAAGTTCGCGAAGGAGGTAAAGCCCGGCGATTTTGTGGTAGCGGGCAAGAATTTCGGCTGCGGGTCGAGCCGGGAGCACGCGGTCTACTGCCTCAAGGAGGCCGGCGTCCCCGTGATACTGGCGGAGACCTGTTCCCGAATATACTATAGGAACGCGATAAACAACGCTTATCCGGTACTTTTCGTGAAGGGGCTCTCCGAGGCGATAAAGTGCGGCCGCATAAAGGATGGGGACAATCTTGCCGTCCAACTGGACACCGGGGAGATCAGGGACGAGACTAGCGGCGCGTTCTTTCACGGGGACGCGGTAAGCGACCTGGAGAGGGATATTATGGACGCGGGCGGTCTCATACCTTATTTGAAAGCTCAAAAAAGCAGGTGAGGGCGATGGGAAAAACAGGAAAAACATTTGCTGAAAAGGCGCTTGGACGCGCGGCGGGCCGAGAGGTAACGGCCAACGAGGTCGTTACAGTAGAGCCGGACTTCTGCATGAGCCACGATAACACGGGGCCAATATCGCGCACGTTCAAAAAGATCGGCGTTTCGAACGTCTGGAAGCCGGAGAGACTCGTCGTCATCCTGGATCACGGCGTACCTGCGCCGTCGAGCGACCACGCGATGAACCACAAGGAGGCCAGGGAGTTTATGGCGTCACAAGGCGCGCCGCACTTTTACGACGTAACGAGCGCGGGCGGCGTCTGTCACCAGAAGTTCTGCGAGGAGGGGTTCGCCCTTCCGGGGCAGATCGTGATAGGCAGCGACAGCCACACCTGCACGTATGGCGCGTTTGGAACATTCGCCACAGGCATAGGACGAACGGAGATGGCCGCCGCTTGGGCGACCGGACAGATATGGCTCAAGGTTCCCGAGAGCATAAAGATAAACGTCGCGGGCAGATTCAAAAAGGGCGTCACGCCCAAAGATTTTATCCTCAAGGTCATGGGCGACGTGAAATCTGACGGCGCGGATTACATGAGCGTCGAGTTTCACGGTGACGGCATAGCGGACATGAGCATTGCCGGGCGCATGACGCTCTGCAACTTAGGCATAGAGATGGGCGCCAAGAACGCCGTCTGCCGGCCGGACGACAAGGTTCTGGACGCCATAAGGGGCAGGGAGAAATCGCCGGACTGGGAGGCGTTATGGGCGGACAGCGACGCTCTGTACGCGGGCGAGTTCTCTTATGACCTGGGCGATATCGAGCCTGGAGTCGCGAAACCGCACACGGTCGACAACTACGCCGCAATCGGCGAGGTGGCCGGCACGAAGATAAGCCAAGCCTTTCTCGGGAGCTGCACGAATGGGCGCCTGGAGGATTTGCGAGCGGCGGCTGAAATTCTGTCGGGCAAAAAGATAGCTGTGCGCACGATCGTGATACCGGCGTCGTGGGAGGTTTACAGGGCGGCAATGCGCGACGGAACCATCGACACGCTGTTAGACGCCGGCTGCATTATCTGCAATTCAGGCTGCGGGCCGTGCCTCGGCGCGCACATGGGGACGCTGGCTCCCGGCGAAACGTGCGTCAGCACGGCGAATCGCAACTTCAAGGGCCGCATGGGCAACAAAGACAGCTTCATATTCCTCGCAAGCCCGTATACTGTCGCCGCAAGCGCCCTCACAGGCGAGATCAGTGACCCGAGGGAGGTTCTGTAAATGAAGATCACAGGCAGGGTGTGGAAGTATGGCGACGACGTGAACACAGACGTCATCTTCCCCGGCAAGTACACTTACACGGTTGCGGAACGCGCCGATATGGGGCAGTACGCGCTGGAGGATTTGGATCCGGAGTTTACGAAAAACGCGAAACCCGGGGACATCATAGTTGCCGGTAAAAACTGGGGCTGCGGCTCCAGCAGGGAGCAGGCGGCTATCTGTCTCAAGGAGCGTGGAGTAGGGGCCATCATAGCGAAGAGTTTCGCGCGAATCCACTATCGCAACTGCCTTAACGAAGGCCTGCCGATAATCATCAGCAGAGAGGCGCAGGAGCTCGTCACAAGCGGCGACAATATAGAGATAGATTTCGATAAGGGCGAAATCTCAGCCGGAGGACGGATAGTCAAGTTCCCGCCGTACCCGAAATTCGTACAGGGGCTTGTGGCGGACGGCGGTCTGATACCCCACGTAAAAAAGTCGCTCGGCATAAGCTGATATATATTTTGTAGCGCCATTATGCTAAAATTTCCGTCATCGAAACGCATATGATGGAGGGATATACATGAAAGAGCATGAAATCTCGCGGAAGGACGCCTCGGCAAAAGCCCTGAAACTTTTATCGGCAGCCAAGACTGTTTTCCTCGCGACGAACGGCGGTCACGGACATCCGAACCTCAGAGCTATGGCGCCGATCACGTTTGACGGCGTCCAGACAATATGGTTTTCCACTTCGAGCCAATCGAGCAAAATAATTGAGCTCGCGAAGGACGACAAGGCGGTCGTGTATGGCTATTCGCCGCGCTCGATGTCGGAGTTCAGACTTTGGGGGAGCGTCGAAATATTGGACGACCAGGAATCAAGGGAGCATATATGGAGGGACTTCCTCAGGGATCACTTCCCGGATGGCGCGGGCGACCCAAATTTGAGGGTGCTGCGTTTCAGCGCGATTTCAGGAATGTACACGGCCAAGGACGGAAGCGGCGGTGTTTTTGACGCGAAGGAATCAGAATAGGCTGTTTATCATGTGTTTTTAACGCCTTACCCTTAATAAATCAGCCTTTATAAACGGCGGGAGGTAATGTTATGTTTCGCGATGTCATGAAGGTTAGGGAAAAGAAGGATCGCTACAAAGTCTGCTACATGTCCGGCGACGACTCTGGATTCGACATGATGGAGGGCGCGCTTCTCGTTCTGGAGGCCCTTGATCTGCCAATAGACTGGGTTCGCGCCGATCTCGGCTGGTGTATGTGGGAGAGGTCCATCGCCAAGTTCGGAGAGGGAGACCCGCGGTGCAACACCGTGCCGCCGGAGACCATAGAGTCCATTCGCGATACCGACGCCACGCTCATGGCCGCGATTACGTCAAAGGCCGGGGTGAAGGGCTTCAAGTCCGCGATATTGCAGATGCGGCAAATGTTCGACCTTTACATCAACCTGCGCCCGGCAAAGACTCTGCCCGGGGTAGGCACGCCACTCAAAAACGACCCGAAAATAGATATCGTCATGTTCCGTGAGAACACGGAAGACCTTTACGCGGCGGTGGAATTTTGTCCGCTGCCCGCGGAGCAGTTTGACCTGCACCCCGGTATGGAGCGCTTCAAAAAGAGCAAGGAGGTTGCCGTATCCTGGCGCGTATTCTCCCAGGAGGGATGCAGCCGCATAATCCGCGCCGCGTTTGAATACGCGAAGGCAAACGGGCGCAATACCGTCCACTGTTCCAACAAGGCCAACGTAATCCGTCAGACGGACGGAATGATGAAGAGAATTTTCCTTGAAATAGCCAAGGAGTACGAGCAGTACGGCATAAAGGGCATCGAGGAGAACGCGGACGCGACGGCCATGTGGCTCATCAAGAACCCGCAGGATTACAGCGTCGTCGTTGCGAGCAACGTATTCGGCGACATATTGTCCGACGAGGCGAGCCAACTGACCGGCGGCCTGGGCTTCGCGCCGAGCGGCAACATCGGGGAGACAACGGCTATTTTCGAGCCATCCAGCGGATCTGTTCCTAAGTACGCGCACAAGTACCGAGTAAATCCATGCGCGATGCTGCTCACGTCCAAGATGATGCTCGAATACCTCGGTCTCGACGAGGCGGGCCGCAAGATAGAGCGCGCGATAGGCGAGGTCCTGACCGCGGACAAGCCCGGCACTCTGACATACGACATACTCCGCGATTTCAGGGGCGACCCGCAGTGGGAGACGAACGCGGCCAGCACCATAGATATGGCGTCTGAAATAGCGCGGCGGATCAACCCGAATTTCAAGGGTGATACCTTGGAAGCGGCAAAGGCTAAAGTAAAGGATATGTGCGACTGGACGAAGCTCGTAGGCTTTGAATAAAAGGGGTGAGAATATGGCGAATCCGAAAGCCGCTCTGTTCGTAATAGCCGGTTTTGAGGAGACGGAGGCGCTCTGCACGGCGGATATACTGCGGCGGGGAAAGGTGGATTTGGTCATCGTTTCGCTGGGCGACAGCCTTCTTGTCAAAGGCCGGAGCGGGATCACCATTCAAACCGACAAACTGTTCGGCGACATTGCGGACGACTCTTTCGACATGCTCGTGATCCCCGGGGGAACGACGGCTTACGTCGAACATGAGAGGCTGTTGAGGCTGGTTCAGCGCCAAAACGATCTTGGCGGCAAGCTCGCCGCCATTTGCGCCGCGCCGGTCGTGTTCGGGAAACTAGGGCTGCTGCACGGACGGCGCGCCTTGATTTATCCCGGCATGGAGGAGTGGATCAAGGGCGCTGAGGTAAGCGGCGGGATTGTGGAAACAGACGGAAACATAACCACGTCAAAGGGTCCCGGAACGGCGGTGTATTTCGCGCTCAGACTGGTCGAGATATTGCGCGGCAAGGAGGAGGCCGATAGGGTCGCCGGAGAGTTTATAGCCCAAAAACCGGCTGGAAACTGGTGAAGCGATAAAAATATATGACTATACAATTGTCTGCAATTGTTTCAGGAAAGAGATGACGGACCGACGAACGAACGCAGCGAATCGGCGGCCGACATGGATGTCGGGCGAGCGAATCAGCTCAGGACAGAGGTGTATGAGCGATCCGATTCGCGGAGTGAGT
>JAISYM010000007.1 GCA_031269875.1 Synergistaceae bacterium | reverse complement strand
AAGCGCTATGCTGCATCGATCTCTGCTGCCTTATCACCAGCGTACACATTCTTCGCTTCTCTGTCACTGTAGGTTTCGTTCCGGTTGGTGATGCCTTGACATCGTGGATGGCTTTTCAGGAACTCATTGGCGGAGTGTGGGAGTTTGCCGTTTTCGAGTTCCCTCGGGAAGGTGAAGTAGAACTCCGGCTGATTCATCGTCCGAAAGTCCAGGAAGTTCAACACCTGCCTCAGTTGATTTTGCGCCCCGAACGCGCCGATTGCCCCGGGGCTGGTTCCGATGAGTCCGGCGGGCTTGCCGCTCCACAGATTTTGTCCGTAGGGGCGGGATCCCCAGTCGAGGGCGTTTTTGAGGACGCCGGGGAACGATCTGTTGTACTCCGGCGTGATCAGGAGCACGCCGGAACAGGCCTTGATGCGCGCCTTCAGATCGACGACCTCGGAAGGCGGGTTATCCTCGATGTCCTGAGAGAAGAACGGAAGGGACTTTATTTCGAACTCGTCGAACTCCAAAGTCTCTCCGGCTGCTTCCTTGAAAAAACCAAACAGTTTCTTGTTGATCGAGTCCTTGCAGATTCCTCCGACAAACACCAAAATTCGCGGGCTTTTCGACATGATTTTACCCCTCCAACAATTTCAAGGTGTCACTGCGATGGCACATTAACACATAATGCGTATTACAACAACGGGATTTTTATCAATGGGGAAACAAGTTGCCGGTAATTCAGCGTCTTTTGCCGAGCCTCTCGCGCCTGACGTTCGGGGAGTCACTTATGGACCGGCTCAAGCGGCTCATTTCCTCACAAAAGACGCTCGCGTCAAAAACACCGCCGTACCAGCTTGGGCTGTACCCGGAATCGGCGATCATCGCCGCGAACGACTCCGCCCATACCCCAGCCGCGTTAAGCGCAATGGCGTATGGCAGAAAGCGCTCGAACAGTTCCAAGCTCGGTTCGGGAATTTTTTGCCCGCGGAATGGGTACAGTCTCTCCATGCGATTTAGATTGGCGGTTTTGAGGAACATCTCAAAGCCCTCGACGCGCGACAAGAGCTTTTTCCCCTCTTGAGTACGGGCGGGGGTAATGACCGAAAAGACGAGCGCGGAGGCGATTGCCGCTCCGGCGCATGTGACGACGTACGGGCCTGTGCCGGTCAAGTCCGTGAAGAATATCGCGAGCAGACGGCTGATGATGAAAAACGGCGCGGCGAGGGAGAGAAGCGCAAGCATAGCCGCGACCGCCACAGCAGACGCGAGGGATTCTTCGTCCCTGTGATGACGCCCGCTCAAGCCTCCGGCCGTCGCTCTGGCGTGTCTGCTTCTTTTCAATTTTTTTACGGTGCTGACGGCTGAGGTGAAGAACGGAATAAAAAAGAGGGTGGCTAACGCTATGGGAAAGAGACCGAATGATATTCCCCCTCTAAACTCACAAAAAGTTTCAAGGAGCAGGAAGAACGGGACGAACAGCGGCAGCCCGCAGAGAACAGCTATTGCGTTCCACTTGACGAGCGCAGGAAGTTTCTTTTTCGACGTGTTTTTCCGCGCCTTGAGCCGCCTGTTAACTCCATAGAAGAAGGGCATCCGCGAAACCTTCGCTTTGGTGAACGCGGCATCCGCCGCGCTGCCGGCGCCGTCCCTTCCGCAAATGAGGACGCTTGGCTTTCCGCCCTCAAATAAGCTGTCCATCATCGCCCTGTGAGCCGGCGAGAGGTCGTTCCATCGCTTTTGCGTCCGAGAAACGGACAAGGCGCCATCGAGCGGGGAGATGACCGCGAATCCGCTCACGGCCAAATCCGTCAAATCCGCCAAAAAGAGGTCCGGGTCAAAGCTCAGCTTCTTTATGTAACCGACGTAGGCCGGTTCGAGACCGTAGGGAACGTGGAAGATCGGATATGTCGACCGCCGTCTTTGGTCCCTCGCGCAAAAAAACCAACTTCCGGCGTACCAGAGGACTATCGAGAGTGACGAAAGCGCGAATAAGACCTCAAGGTGATCTGAAATCCAGCTTCGCGGCGCGGGCTCGGCGTCCTCAAATTCGCGCTCGTAAGACAGCGCAGCGGGCAGGCACAAATACAGCAGGAGAAATAACGCCGCGAATAATATCCGCAAACGCGGCCGCGGATACCTATTGCCGCCCATGACACACCCCCCCAACTTAAACATGTATGACGATCAAATTGCCTCAAGCAAGATCACGCGAGAGAAAATTTGATCATAATAATACAATAATATGGAAGTTTTGGGGAACGCGGCCCTTGCTGAGGTTGTCATTTTGCGGGTTTTTTGTTGGCATTTTGGTCGTTACGGCGTTTTCAAACGGCAGCGCGGTTGCCTGTGACTGTCTATACCCCGCGGATTTTTCATTTGACTGAGAGGCGCAGGATGATATACAATCGATTGATACTCGTAATCCTTCTTATAAGCGTTCCATGTTTTAATTACTTTATTATAAATCTATATTGAGGAGTGATTCAAATGCGTAAGTTTCTGCTGGCGGTAATGCTCTGTTTCGTGGCGTCCGGCGCGGCGTTTGCCGCGGATGACGTGATCAAGATCGGTTTCTACAACTGTCTCACCGGTCAGAACGCTTTCGGAGGACAGCTCGAGCTGGAGGGCGTTCAGCTCGCGCTGAAGGAGTTCCCCGAGGTTCTCGGCAAGAAGATCGAACTGGTCGTAGTCGACAACAAGTCCGACAAGGTCGAGGCCGCGAACGCGGTCACTCGCCTTATCAACAGGGACAAGGTGAACGTGATTATCGGGACATACGGCTCCAGCTTGGCGATCGCCGGCGGAGAGGTAGCGGAAGTGGGCAAGGTTCCGGTGATCGGCACCTCCTGTACAAACCCGCTCGTCACACAGGGCAAGAAGTATTACTTCCGCGCCTGCTTCATCGACCCTCTGCAGGGCGCGGGAGCGGCGACCTACGCTTACAGGAAACTGGGATCCAAAAAGGCGGCGCTGCTCGTCGACGTGGCTAACGACTACGCGGTCGGCCTCGCGAACTTCTTCAAGCAGTCCTACATAAAACTCGGCGGCGAGATAGTCTCCGACATGCGCTATCAGTCCGGCGACCAGGATTTCACCGCGCAGCTTACGGAGATAATCTCCAAGAAGCCCGATATCGTCTTCCTTCCAGCTTACTTCGCCGAGGGCGCTATCGTCCTCAAGCAGGCCAGAGAGCTTGGAGCCACGTTCCGCTTCATGGGCGGCGACGCGATGGATAACCCCGAGATGGTCACGCTGGGCGGAGAGGCGATAGAAGGTTTCCTCTACACCGGTTTCGCTTACGCGCCGGACATGAAGGAAATGAATCCTGTGGCGAAGAAGTTCACGGAAAACTGGAAAAAGGCCTTCCCTAACAAGGACCCCAACGGCAACGCGGCTTTGGGCTACGACTCGTTCATCCTGGCCTACGACGCGATCAAGAGGGCCGGCAGCGCGGAACCCGATAAGATTCGCGACGCCCTTGAGAAGACAAAGGATCTTCCGACCGTTACCGGCGTGACGACCCTTGACAAGGATCACAATCCTCAGAAGGATATCGGCGTGCTCGAGATTAAAAACGGCAAGAAAGAATTTGTCGGTACGATCGTCCCTGAGTAGGTTCTCTCTTAATTGATATCAATTCGCGATCAATAGGTTGCTTTTGATGTTCTTATGGGGGTTGGGCTGGTTATCCTAACAGGTTTTAACGATTCACCCTTTAGGCCTTTGATTTCAAATTGGTATGAAATAACGGAGGCGGCGAGGAGCGTGCTTCTTCTCGCCGTTTTTGAATTGGGGGAGTTTATTTGGATATAAATATGTTCATGCAGCACTTTATCAACGCGCTGGGATTGGGTTCGCTTTACGGGCTCATCGCGATAGGGTACACAATGGTCTACGGAATACTTCGGCTGATAAACTTCGCACACGGCGATATATTCATGCTGGGCGCGTATTTCGTGTTTTTTGCCACGGTGCAGTTTAAGCTGCCCTGGATGTTGGGCGTGGCCATAGCGATAATAGGGACCACGCTCTGCGGACTCCTTGTGGATCGCATAGCCTATCGTCCTCTGCGCTCCGCGCCCCGTATTTCGGCGCTCATAAGCGCGATCGGCGTCTCGTTTTTCATCGAAAACATCGCTGTCGTCATCTTCTCAGGAATGCCCCGCCCGGTCGTCCAGCCGCCTCTTTTGATGGAGGCGTTTTCAATAAGCGGAATACGCCTGGTCCCGCTGGCGCTCATGGTTCCCGCGATCTCCTTTATGATCGTTACGGCATTATTGTGGATGATTTACAGAACCAAATCCGGACTAGCCATGCGCTCCATCTCATTTGACATAGAGACGACGAGGCTTATGGGCGTCTCGGTGGACAGGATCATCGCGCTCACCTTCGCGATTGGCTCGGCGCTTGCCGCTGTAGCCGGCATCATGTGGGCGCTACGTTATCCGCGCGTCGAACCCTTCATGGGAATAATGCCGGGCTTCAAGGCCTTTATCGCGGCAGTCTTCGGGGGGATAGGCTCCATTCCCGGAGCGATGCTCGGCGGCTTGTCGCTTGGCTTCGTGGAGATCATGTCCGTCGCGTTCTTTCCCAAGCTCTCCGGATATCGCGACGCGTTCGCGTTCCTGCTCCTTGTGGTGATACTGCTCGTCAAGCCCACGGGACTGATGGGGGAAAAGCTGGAGGACAAGATATGAGCGGATTAAACTCCGGGGATAAAAAACTCCGAAACAACGCGCTCACCATTTTTTCAGCCGCGGCATTAGCCGTATGCCTCTGGCTGGCCCCCACGTTCATCGACGCGTACAAGGTAAGGATAATAAACCTGATAGCAATCAACGCGATACTTGGGCTGAGCCTTAACCTGATTTACGGGATGGGCGGCATGTTCTCGCTGGGTCACTCCGGTTTTATGGCAATTGGAGCTTACGTCTCCGCAATCCTCATAATCACTCCTGATCAGAAACAGCTCATGTGGATACTCGACCCCATCTCCCCCTGGGTCATGAATCTCCAGGCGCCGTTTCTGCTGTCGCTCATTGCCGCCGGCGTCGCCGCGGCATTTTTTGGGGTACTCATATCCATACCGGTGCTGCGCCTCGGCGGTGATTATCTTGGCATAGCGACGCTCGGCTTTTCGGAAATTATCCGTATTCTTATCACGAACCTTACGCCAATCACAAACGGGCCGCTCGGCTTAAAGGGGATCCCCCCTCACGCCAGCCTCCTCATGAGTTATGGGTGTCTTGCCGTAATGCTGCTTTGTGTGACGCGGCTCATGCGGAGCAACTTCGGAAACGTGGTCAGGGCAGTGCGCGACGACGAAGTGGCCGCGAAGACGATGGGCATTGACACGTTCAGAATCCGCGTTCTCGTCTTTACGCTCGGCTGTTTCGGCGGAGGGGTAGGCGGCGCGCTCATGGGCAACCTGATTACGACGATCGACCCGAAGATGTTCATGATAACTCAGACGTACAGCCTGCTAATGATCGTAGTGGTCGGAGGGCTCGGCTCCATGACGGGCAGCGTCGTCGGGGCCATACTCATTACGACGATGCTTGAATGGCTGCGCTTCGTTGAAAATCCGATTACGATAGGCTCTTTAAATATCCCCGGTATTCCCGGCATGAGGATGGTCATCTTCTCCGTGCTGCTGATAGCCGTGATAATATTCCGCCGTGAGGGCATAATGGGGATGAGGGAATTCTCCTGGGGCTGGCTGCTCCGGGACGCAAAGAAGGGCGGTGCGAAATGAGCAACGAGAACGATTTCGCGCTCCGTCTCGATGGCGTCACAATACAGTTTGGCGGGTTGGTAGCGGTAAACGACCTCACGATGAACGTGCCGAGAAAAGGGATCATCGGCCTCATAGGGCCGAACGGCGCCGGCAAGACGTCGGCCTTCAACGTGATTACGGGGTTTTATAAGCCTAATAAGGGATACGTGGAGTTCCGCGGGCGCGACGGCGCTGTCAGCAGAATAACGGGGCTCCCGCCTCACAGGGTATGTCAGGCGGGGCTGGCCAGAACGTTCCAGAACATCCGTCTTTTCGGAAGCGAAACGGCGATTCAGAACGTCATGATCGGCAGTTACGTCCGTCAGAGGGGACGTTGGTGGATGAACCTCGTGCCGTTTACCTTCCCCGGCGCGTCGCGCGAGGAGGAGGAAATACGGGCGAACGCCCTGGCCCTTCTTGAAAGGCTGGGACTTGGCGCGTACGCCGAAACTCCGGCTTCGTCGCTTCCCTACGGCGCTCAGCGCAGACTCGAAATAGCCAGGGCGCTAGCGACAAAACCGGAATTTTTACTTCTGGATGAACCGGCCGCCGGTATGAATCCGCAGGAGTCTGCTGAGCTGCTGAAATTCATCCGCAGTCTCCGCGACGAGTTCGACCTCTCGATACTGCTCATCGAACACGATATGAAGGTTGTCATGGGCGTCTGCGAATATATTTGGGTGCTGGATCAAGGGACATTGATAGCGGACGGCTCTCCGGAAGACATAAGGATGAATCCAAAGGTCGTGGAGGCATATCTGGGAAAGGAAGCGGCTCATGCTTGAAATAAAAAATCTCACCGTCTGGTACGGCGGCATCAACGCCGTCAAGGGGATCGATATATCTATAAACCGCGGGGAGATTGTCACCCTGATAGGCGCGAACGGCGCCGGCAAAAGCAGCACGATCAGGGCTATCGCCGGTCTCGTGAAGGGGTGCGGCGGAAGCATAACCTACACCGCAAACAACGGTGTCTCATCTCAATTGCTAGGGAAGCCGCCTGAGGCTATGGTCAAGCTGGGCATAGCGCTCAGCCCGGAGGGGCGGAGGATACTCCCTCACCTTTCAACGGAGGAAAATCTTCTCCTTGGCGCCTACACGCTGAACGACCGCGGTAAAATCTCCGAGAACATGGAGTACGCCTACTTGCTATTCCCTCGCCTGAAAGAGAGGCGCGGACAAAAGGGCGGCACGCTCTCCGGCGGCGAGCAGCAGATGCTCGCCGTGGCGCGCTCTCTCATGAGCAGCCCTGAACTCCTGATGCTCGACGAACCATCCCTAGGACTCGCCCCGATTCTCGTGGACGAGGTATTTGAGATAATAAAGACGATCAACACGGAAGGGCGCACTATCCTGCTTGTGGAACAAAACGCCTTGGCCGCGCTCAAAATAGCCCACAAAGCTTACGTCCTGGAGGTGGGGAGCATCACGATCCAGGGCAATGGAAACGATCTTCTGGCAAATCCAAAGGTCAAGGAAGCGTATCTGGGAGGCTGAAAACTAAAGAGGCAGAGCCATTACGCGTTATATCTGTCAATCGGCATAGACAGCCTTTTCCGCGGCATTCAGCCTGAGCAAGTGACGTCTTGCCCCAGCCGATGCGTTCAGTTTTTCACGTAAATGACAGGCCCCCGGTACTGCGACGCTATACGTTCCAGGGTAAGCAAAAAGACGAGGCGATTTCTGAAGCGCACATTCGGTCAAAGTCATCCGGGACTTGTTATATTGCCCTCCAAAAAGCCTACCCGCTTCTTTGGCTTTTGCGCGTCCGCTCGACGAAATTCACAGGCTCAGTTTTACATGCCCGCGGCTCTCTGTATACTGGTTATCCTATGAGGGGTATAATACTTTAAACGGCGCTGGGGGGTGTTGCCATGAAAGCCTTGTATGCGTTTATTCTCGTTGCGGTCGTATTGCTTGGGGCGGCGGCTAATTATCTCTTTCCTGACGTAAATGAAGACACGCTGAAAGACGGTTATTACACTGCGGAAGCGGCGGAGTACTATCACGGGTGGAAGGAATTTCTCACGATTTACGTGAAAAACGGTAAGATCATCACCGCGGAGTACGACGCGAAAAACGCGAGCGGCTTCATCAAGTCCTGGGATATGGATTACATGCGCCGGATGAACAAGGCCGACAATAACTACCCCAACAGATACACCCGCGCTTATGTTTCGGAACTGCTCAACCGGCAGGGTTTGGAGGGAATGGACGCGATGTCCGGTGCGACGGAATCCTTCGATTCGTTCAAATTACTTGCCATAACTGTCTTAGCCCACGCAAAAGCGGGGAATAAACGGGTTGCTTTTGTGTATATGACTCCGGGGAAGTATTGATCCTCTTGAAAATCAGCCAGAGTATCACCCTAAAACTTCTCTCTATCACGCTGTTATCGACAATAGCCCTGGCCGCGGGGCTTATGTGGCTGATGACATTCTTTCTGAACGACCTAGCGGACACCATCCTCCTCAATTTAATGCAGCCTATAGCGAAAACCGCCGCCCAGAGCGTAGAGGTAAACATGCACATGATGGCTGATCGCTTCCTCACGATACGGGACGACAGCATACTGAAGAACGCGAACGCGTCGAGACCTGAGAAACAGGGCGTCCTGGACAATGTGATGTCTGGAATAGAGTTCGTTTGGCTGGGCATTTACAGTGCGGACGGCTATCTTTTTACAGGCAGCGAAGAGTGTCCGCGCAGTATCCTGGGGATGAAGCTGTACTCGCTTATCTCCGAAACGAAAAACCTCGTCATAGATGACACGTCCGTCGGATACAGCGGGCTGGAAATAGTTATGGGCATCCCCATAAACGACGGCGCGCAGGCGGCTCACTCCCTTGTCGGGAGCTACAGATACGACGTCATAAGCGATGTCCTGAACAATATAAACGTCAGCGCGCACGGAGTCGCCTTCATAATCAACCAGGAAGGCTTCATCATGGCGCATCGCGATCTCGGCAAGGTTTACAGCATGGAGTCCATAAGGATGAGCCTTGGCGAGAGCGACGAGGCGCTGGAAGTAATTCAATTCATGAACGATGAACAGACCGGATCGGCAAGGATATCGGTTACCCCCGGCGGCGATTTCATAAGCTACTCCCCGATCAGGGGCACGCGCTGGTCGCTTGGCATCCTGGTTCCTCGGGCTGACTTCATCGACGTCGTGCGCGACGCGATATTCACGAGCATCTTTATAACATTGGCCGCGCTCGCGCTGTTCGCCGTCTCCGTGTCGTTCTTCATGCAGAGAACGCTCATGATTCCGCTGCAAGCTATCACGGAGGACTCGCGAAGAATCACTCTCGGGCAGTTCGTGCAGTATTCACCGGCGCATCTCAAGGAGCGCAAGGATGAGATCGGCACGCTCTATTCGGCCTTCGTCAAGATGTCCGATTCTATCAGCCACGTCATAAGCGACATCAGACGGCTCATTCGGGCCGCCAGGACGGGCTTTCTGGACGAGAGAGCTGACGCCTGCGCACACCTTGGAGGCTATCAGCTCATTGTGCAGGGAATCAACTCGATGATCGGCGCATTCTGCTCACATCTCAATGTTCTCCCTGGGGCGCTGGCCATACTGGACAATTCTCACAAGCTCGTTTATCAGAACGACGCGATGAAGTGCCTGATCGAGCGCCACAGCGCACGCATTGACAGCCGGTACCCGCTCGAAGGCATACTCTTTCGGGAGGAATCCGGATCACTCACGTTCGGTCCCGCAAGCTCCTTCTCCTTGTCCGGCAAGGACAACGAATTTTATCACCGCGACGTTACGCTCCCCGATAATAACGGTGCCGAATTCAACTACACTCTGGAACTTCGGCGAATTGGAAGCGCAAAAGATGATTCTCCGGATGACGACGGCGCTGAGTCCTGCGTCATGCTCGTCATGAGTGACGTTACGCAGCTAATGAAGGCAAAGAAGGACGCGGAGATGGCAAGCCGCGCGAAGAGCAACTTTTTGGCCAACATGAGCCATGAGATACGCACTCCGATGAACGCCATAATCGGGATGAGCTCCCTTGCCAAATCCGCGCGGGACGTTGACAGAAAGGACTATTGCCTGCGCAAGATCGGCGAGGCGTCGGCGCACCTGCTTGGAATAATCAACGACATTCTGGATATGTCTAAGATCGAGGCGGATAAATTTGAACTTGCCTTCACGGATTTCGACTTCGAAAAGATGCTTCAAAAGGTCGTGAGCGTCATAAATTTCCGCGTAGAGGAAAAACGCCAGACTCTCACGGTTCACCTGGACAAGAACATCCCGCCCAGACTCGTGGGCGACGATCAGCGCCTCGCGCAGGTCATCGCGAATCTGCTCTCGAACGCCGTTAAATTCACGTCGGTTGAGGGCCATATACGCCTCGGCGCACATTTCGTAAACGAAGAAAATGGCCTCTGTACCATTCAGGTGGAGGTCTCAGACGACGGGATAGGAATATCAAAAGAACAGCAGATCAGGCTATTTACCTCCTTCGAGCAGGCGGACAACAGAATATCGCGCGAATTCGGCGGTACCGGACTTGGGCTCGCGATTTCGAAGCGCATCGTTATGATGATGCACGGGACTATATTCGTTGACTCAGAGCCGGGGCGCGGTTCCACGTTCGCCTTCACGGTTCAGATGCCGCGATCCGAAGGCGCGGCGACGGCGTCTCCGCGTTCCGGGGTGAATTGGGACAACGTGAGGATACTCGCTGTTGACTACGCCTCCGAATCGCTCGATTACCTTTGCGAAATATTGAACTCCCGCGGCATCCCCTGCGACGCCGCGAACAGCGGCGATGAAGCCCTCGGGGCAATCGCTCGAAACGGCGGTTATGACGTTTACTTCGTAAATTGGGAGCTGAGCGACATGAGCGGAACGGCTCTCTCGGCCAAGATAAAGGAGAGCTGTCCCGGAAGCGTCATAATCATTACCTCCGGCACTGATTGGTCCTCCATCGAGGAGGGCGCGAAGATCGCCGGGGTCTGCAAGTTCCTTGCCAAGCCCCTATTCCCCTCCGTCATAATCGACACCATAAACGAATGTCTGGGCAGGAGCAATCTAATCCCGCCAAAAGAAAAGGATAGGGATATGAGCGCCGTGCCTGATTTCGCCGGATACCGGATAATGCTCGCCGAGGACATCGAGATCAACCGGGAGATTGTGCTCTCGTTTCTGGAGGATACGTCGATCGAGATAGACTGTGTCGAGAACGGCGAGGAGGCGGTTCTGGCGTTCGGGCGGGACCCTCAAAAATACGACCTTATATTCATGGATATACAGATGCCCGTAATGGACGGCTATGAGGCCTCGCGCCGTATTCGCGCCTTGGACGACCCGCGCGCTAAAACGACGCCGATCATCGCGATGTCCGCGAACGTCTTTCGCGAGGACGTAGAGCAGTGCCTGGCAGCCGGCATGAACGACCATCTCGGGAAACCGCTCGACGCGGAAGGGGTCATTGAGAAATTGAGACAATATCTGCCGGATAGTAATTGACACCAATTCGCGATCAACAGGCAGTTTTTGATGTGGCTTAAGGGTTGTCAAAAAAGCGTTTTAACGCTTCACCCTTCAGGCCTTTGTTTTCAAATTGGTATGGAATCAAATTGGCATAATACAAACTAAAGAGGGTGACTGTAATGAAAAAAATCGGATTAGCGCTCTCCCTTCTGTTCATTTTACTCTCCGCTCGCGCGGGACCGGCGGCGCAGATAACCGTCGTATTCATCCCTAAGGTGACGGGCAACGCTTTCTTCGAGGCCGCAAACGCCGGGGCTCAGGCTTACGCGGCAAAAGTGGGTTTTACCGTGTCCTACATTGGCAGCCCCGAGGCCGATGTCAAACGCCAAATAGATATAATAGACGAGGCAATCAGGCGAAAGGCGGACGCGATATGCATATCCGCGCTTGACGCCGGGGCGCTCGACGCTGCGCTCAAGCGCGCCCAGAGGAGCGGCGTAAAGGTGACGACATGGGATTCGGACGCGCGCGGCGACGCTCGTTCCCTGATGGTGTCTCAGGGCACGCCTAACCAATTGGGCAGAATGCTCGTCGAGATGGGGGCTAAGAGCCTGATCTCGCGCGGCATAAACCCCACGGTTACGAAGATAAAATACGCGTGGCACTACTCCCAAGCCTCGGTGACGGATCAAAATTCATGGCAGGCGGCCGGAGAGCGTTACATAAAAAACACGTACCCGAAATGGGAAAACGTGGCTCCTGACAACTATTACAGCGAACAAAACCCCGAAAAGGCCCTGGAGATAGGGAAGAAGATATTTGCCGAACACCCCGATATCGACCTGATAATCTGCAACGATTCAACCTCGCTGCCCGGTCAGGCCGCCGCCGCGCAAGAACTTGGAAAATCCGCCAAAGACGTGACGATCACCGGATTCGCGTCACCTAACTCGATGAGAGCGTTCTGCAAGGCCGGCATAGTGGAGCGCTGGGGGCTCTGGGATTGTCAGGTGCAGGGGGCGCTTGGCTGCTACCTTGCCTTCTATATCGCGTCCGGACACAGCGCGAATGTCGGGGATAAGATAATGGTCCCCGACATCGGGACGGTCGAAGTGATGCCCAATACCGTGCTGGACCCAAAGGCGTACACCGCCGCTAATTCCGGCGTGATACTGCTGCCTCAGCGCACGGAGTTCACGATAGAGAACGTTGACAAATTCAATTTCTGACATATCCGAGGAGGGGAAGCGGGACGCCGAGGGCGGCGTCCCCTACGCGGCGAATTGGAATATGATATAATTCGACGGGTTTGGCGCGAATGGCCAAAACAAAATAAGAAAAAGGACGATGGATATGAAATCGAAACGCGAAGCGGGATATCCCATTGTTGGGGTGACCGCGAATATAGACGATAACAAAGTCGATACGCAAACCATATACTCGAGTTATGTCGACGCAATTTACCATACACGCTCGATCCCACTCGTCCTCCCCATGCCGGACATAACGCTCCAAGATTCATACAGCGCCTTCGCGGAGCGGATAATTTCCGGCTTGGACGGATTGCTTTTAACGGGAGGGGACGACGTGGACGCCTCTCTTTACGGTGAGGAAAATTTTACGTTCAACGGCAGTTTCACGGAGGAGAGGGATCTCTTCGAGATGGAGCTGTGCCGTGCGGCGGACGCGCAAAAAAAACCGATTCTCGGAATATGCAGGGGCGCGCAGCTGCTCAACGTGGCGATGGGAGGCACGCTGTTTCAGGATATCACGAAACAGAACCCAAAGAAGACATTGTTGATGCACGCTCAGAAGTCCCCGTCGTATTCCGGGGTACACGACGCCCTGATCGAGCCCGGCTCTCATATTGAAAGGCTGCTCGTCCCGTCAGGCGGCAAGATTCTTGTAAACTCATTCCACCACCAGGCTGTAAAGGACGTGGCGCCGGGATTCATTGCGTCCGCGGCGGCAAGCGACGGCATCATCGAGGCCATCGAGAAAGAGGGCGGCGGTTCGCGCGGCTTCGCCATCGGCGTCCAGTGGCACCCCGAACGTATGCGGCGGCGTCACAAACACGCCGAACGCATCTTTGCCGCCTTTGCGGAGGCTTGCGGGAGCTGACTCCGGCTGGGGGGCGTCGCGTCTGATACTTATCAGTAATCTCTCTCTCTCTTTTGGGGAAAAAACTATATTGGAGAACGTCTCCTGGCAGATAAACGAGCGCGGAAGAATCGCCCTGTCAGGGGATAACGGCGCCGGCAAAACGACACTCCTGCGGATTATCGCGGGCGAGGCGGAACCGGACGATGGGAAAATCACCCTGGCCCCAAACGTAAGGATCGGCTATCTTCCGCAGGACTTGGTCGAGCTTGGAGACGGCTCGGTCATCCATTTCCTGCGTTCTCGGGCCGGTCTCTTGGAGCTTCAGGAAAAGCTGGACGCCGCAAGCCACAGGATATCCGAGTGCGGGGAGGGCTCCGGCGAGCTTGCCGGACTGCTGGCCCTGCACGAGACGCTCGAAAGGGATTTCACGCACCGCGGCGGATATGAGTTCGAGGCGGCGGCAAAAAAGGTGCTGAAGGGACTCGGCTTCGCTCCAGAAGACGCTCTGCGCGGCTGCGGCGAGTTTTCCGGCGGCTGGAGGATGAGGATAGCGCTCGCCGGCGTACTGCTCCATAAGCCCGACTTGCTGCTCTTGGACGAGCCCACAAACCACCTGGACACTGAGAGCATGGAGTGGCTGGAAGGCTGGCTCCGCGATCACAGGGGCGTTTTGATTTTCGTCTCCCACGACAGGCGCTTTGCGGACAAGATGGCAACGGAGGTGGCGGAGCTTTCGAGGGGGGAGATCACCCATTATCAGATGGGTTATGAGCAGTACTTAGCGGAGAGGGAGTCCGCGCGGGAACGCCTCGAACGCGCCATAGAGGATCAAAAAGAGCGCATCGAACACATGCAGCGCTTTGTGGACCGCTTCAGGTACAAATCTTCGAAAGCGAC
>JAISYM010000003.1 GCA_031269875.1 Synergistaceae bacterium | reverse complement strand
GCTTTTTTGTGCTTTGCTCTAAGGAGCCTTCGGATGTCAAAAAAGCTTTTTGGGTTGAATTGCTTCACCGATTTGAGTGCTGTTGCCGCCTGAAAATTGCCTTTTTCAGCAGCGACTATGTAATGCGTCGGCCTGATCTGGTGAGAGTAGTCCTCGTGAACGCTTCCGCTTTCGGCTGACATCAAGAGCAGCCTGTACTTCTCGAGCAAAACCATTGACAGTTGCGCGTCGGATTGCAGCGTCATCGCCGCATCAGACGCGAGCCTCGTGACAAGCGCCTCGACCGCGCCGTTGCTCCACATGTTCAGGTCTGTTTTAGCAACCGTGTATATCGCGCCCCCTGCCGGCGTCTTGGTGTAAATATATTGTTCGGCGCGGAGAAACGGTATCTTGACGTTCGGGTTGTCAGAATAGACGGCGTACAAATTGACCGCCTCGGCGGGGTATTGGTATGAATGCGAATACCCCGCCGGCGGCGTCGAGAGAGAAGATGTGAGCGCCTGGAGGCGGAGCGCGAACGACCACGCAAAGTCAGACAGGACAGAGCGCTTCGCTGGCTCAAGGAGCCTGCTCATAACTCTCGCCGGCTGAGTGCCGTCGTTCAAATTGCCTATGGGCGCTACGCCTAACAGCAGCAGCGCTTTGTTCGCCGCCTCCAGGTCTGTCATTTGCTATCCGTCTCCTTTGATTTCGTTTTTTTCTTTTCCTCCGGCTCCGGCGTGACCTCGGGCTCCGGTGTGATAACCGGCTTGAAGTGGCGCGGGGGCGTGGCTTCGCCGGTATACTTTTCGCCGACGTTCCACAAGCGCCCCTCGTATATGCACTTCCTGATACAGACCGCGATTATCATGGTCCTACTCCCTGAACATTCCCGGATAGTGCTTCTCGGCGTCCAAGGTCGCGAGGGCGTTCATCTTCTTCGCGGCGGAGAACTTGAATCGCACCCAGTTCTTAATACCGTGCGGGACAGGGTGCTTCACCAGCACTTTCCCCTGCGCTACATCCGTCCTGTCCTCGGGGAAGGCGATGACCGTGGTGAACGTGCCTTCCTTCGTGTCGCTGTGCTCGAGGGTGACAGTGAAGCCAGCGACTGAGCCGGACGCGGGCTTGGCCCAGGATTCCCCCGCCGACACGTACAGGTATAACCCACCCAGCGGCCCCATGCCGTCAGTTGGCGGCAATAGATCGGCCTGCCCCAATGGCAGCGCCCTTGTGGTTGTGGCCGCCGCGTCGCGCGACGCTATCGAAAACTCTAAGTTTTTGTCGCTGTACATAGCTATGCCTCCTTATGCAACCGTCGCTTCGGTAGAGAGCAGAGTGTCGTCTACCTTTATCGGGATCGCCTTGTACGCCGTGGTGATAGAGCCGGTGGCGGCGTCAATCGTGAGCGCGAGATTCTGCTTCTGGAGTATCTGGTTCTCCCAGGCCTCCTTCACGTCGCGGTTCATGTAGAGCACGAACCGGCCGTTCCGCATGTTGTGAATCCTGTTCGTCAGCCTGTTGACGAGCAGAAGCAGATTGGCCGACGTGTCGCTGCTCGTGCCAAACGTCAGCAGATCGTTCACGTCAATGTTGCATATGCGCCCGATCTGCCTGTAGTCCGGGAGTGCTACGCCGACGCGCCACTTGAAGCGGTCGCGGTACCCCTCGTAGGTGCCGCCCGTGTCCGGGTCTACCAAGTCTTGCTTCGGACCCGGAGTATGCTCGAACCCGGCGCGGGTGTTCTTCGGGTATATCCCATGGAACGTCCTGTCGCCGTGCCCAACGAGCCATATGGAGGCGTTGTCGTTCCCTGTGCCCCCGGCGTCGATGATGTAATTGGCGGCGGGTCCCGTGAGGTTGCTGTAACGTTCCGACAGTCCCTGTATAGACCTCGGGTCAGTGGTCCTCGTTCCGTACCATATCTCCTCGGAGAGCTTGAGCGTCATGGACTCCAAGTGTGCGGCGGCCTGTTCCGCGCGGTACGCGGCCTTGTCCGGAGCGATGTCAATGAGCTCCTTGTCGATCTCGAACACGGACTCCATGAGCGAACACGACTCCGTGACGACCTTCTGCGTTCCGCGCGTGGGCAATACGCCCTCGTTGATGGAGCGATACGACACCCCCGGAAGTCCTTCGATCGTTCTGAACTTGTACTCGGTGTCCAGATTCGTAGGTTTCCAGACCAAATCTTCCGTGAGAGGGGACAGCTCGCTCAACAGATTTATCAGCGGGTGCGGAGTCCCCTTCTCCCCAAACAGCAGCGCGGCCTCCCTTAGCGTGATTCCGGTTCCTGGCAAAGGCATTTCTTATTCCTCCTTCTGGTTTTACATATCCGGGTACAGCGAGTGCGCTATCCCGGCAAGTGTTTGCGAATTGGGGTTAGTGTTGTTCCCCTGTTTGATGAAAGCGTCTTCCCCGAGCAGCTTCCCTGTCTGTATGCAGAAGCGAATGAACAAGGGATTGTCCCCGATCCCGGTCTCGTTGATCATCGCCCTGAAATCTGCGCGGAATTTCTCATCTCCGATATTCGAGATGAGGCGACGGGCGTGGTCGATACCGGCGGTTATCTCGGAGTCGTGTTCCGACTCGTGACGCCAGCGCTTGATGATCTCCAGCCTCATCGCCTCCATGCCGTCGCCGATCTTCTTCGCGCCGAAGTCGACGAGCCTTTGCATTTGAGTCTGATTCAGCTTCATTTCCTTGCCGAGTTCCACAAGTTCGCCGTTCTGCTCGTCGGTTATGCTGAAACCCTCCGGCGCGGTGAACGGCTCGTACGACTCCGGGGCTTGCTGTTGCTGAGACTCTGCGGCTGGAGATGCCGGCTCGGGCTGCGTATCCTGCGACTGTTGTGTATCCTGTGTCTGTTGTGATTCCTGCTGCTGTTCTTGCGTCGGATCGAGCAGCGAAGATACTTCATTCATTTCTTCACTCATGTTCTAAATGCCTCCCTGTAGTTTTTTATGAGCTCGGCCTCGGCGGTCATGAGCGCGCGATCGCCGCCTTCCGCCTCCTTGGCACATTTGAGCAGGAACAGGCCAACGTCCCTGCGCCCCTCGCGGAACGCGGTGTCGAGCGGACTGTTCTTGTTCTGCTCGTGGCTGTTCGTGTATACACCGCAAAAAATAAGGAGCCACGCTATGAAGCGAGCCCCCTCCGGTGTCCTCAGCACTGATTCAAAATCGTCCTTCTCTTTTAGCGTCACATTGAGCTGCCTCCTCCCTGCTGGTTAAACATAGCGTCCATTACGCTGCCGCCCTGAATAGGTGACGTGGACAGGTCTTTGACCGCCCCCGCCCCGGATTCCGCCGCCTGGGCCAACGCCTGAGCCTGCATCATCGCCTGTGCCTGCTCCTGCTGCGCTTGCCTCTGCTCCCGAATCGCCGCCACCTGCTCGTCCTGCCGTATCAGAACGGCCGGTATGGCCGACAGCTTTACGAACTGATCCAACACCTCGTCCGCGTCGAGCTTGTCTATAACCTCCGGGTTCATTCCGGCGAGACCGGCTATGAGCGCCATCATTCGGTCAATAGAGCCCATTGCGCTGGCTTTCTGGGCAAGGGCAAGCATGGAGACGTACTCTATCTTGACAGCCTTGCCCTGCAGTTCTTCCGGTGGAGCGGGAATCATGCCCCTGCGCTGACAGATCATGTAAGAGCGCCCGATGAGCGGGTTTAAGAGCTCGTGTTCAAGCCGTTCCGTTACAGGGCCCATCATTTGCAGCTTTTCTTGCTGCCTGATATTCGCCTCAGTAGCTGTCCATTGCCTGCCGTCTTCTGTGGCGGCAATCATGAGGAATAGGTCAGTGTAAAATATCTGGTTAATGAGCTGGCGGCTGTCGGCAATGGCCTGCATCTGCCCAGGTATGTCGGGCTGTATCTGATATACGGGCCTTGCTATGTTGGCCGGGTCAGAAGCGTAATTGACTGCCCCCGGATACAGCTGCATTCGGTCGCCCGCCGCGCTCATCGGCAGAACAACGGGCGGTTGGATATTCATCTTCTGCGCGACCATGTAGTCTTCCCTCATCGCCTGAAGGGTTTTTGACTCGCCCAGGGCAAGCCAGCCCGGGCCGTATCCGTAGAAGTCAGAGCCAATGGGCTCCCACCTTGGGATCATGACGGGGAACTCCTCGTATCCCCGCATAGACAACGAGTGGCGCTGTCCGTCCTCCCAATAGAGCGATACGTAGGGGAAGCGCGTTTCTTTCTCCTTGTCCGGGCAGATGAGGTGGCAGACCTTAACCCACTCTTGGCCGCGCTTGGCATTGACCATGCCGCGCACGCGCTCCGAAAGATTCTCCTTCCCGAACTCACCGGCCATCTGCTCCACCGTCATCCAGAGATACCGACCAAAGCCGTCAGGAATGCCCTTCGCGTCGAAAGAGACGAAGTATTCCCCGGCGGTCAGCAGCTTGCCGTTCACTACTTCTTTGTCGTCCTCGTCGACGAACATAGCACCGATGCCAAACGCGCCGATTTCTCCATAAAGTCCATGAAGGCAGTTATAGATGTTCGACTGGGATAGGACGTTGGAGATGACCTCCTGCACGTCGTCCAGCCACATCATGACAGACGGGACGCTCGCTAACTCAGGATCACTCAAGGTGAGCTGGAACCACGCCCTTGACGGCGAAGTAAGCCCGCCCTGCATACCAGCCTGCAGCGTGCCGAGCGCGCGGAGCGGGGTAGGGTCAATCATATAATCGTTCTCGCGTTTGCCCTGATTGGGCTGAGTATCGTCAAAGAGACCCCGGTGCGGCGCGATGTAGTCGGAGATATCGCGCCATATCGGAAGCATATTCTCCCGCTCTGCCTTCATGCGATCGAACCGCAGGATATATTTCTTTTCCCTTACGTCAATCTGTTTCATTGTCCGGTGAGCGTCTTGTATGGCGACGGCGAGTTCTGCGTCAGCATAGACTGGCGCGTGTTCATCGCTCCCTTGAGCCTGTCCCGCGTCCTGTCGCGCGCGCGAACTTCCTCGTCAGTATTGGCCTGCTCGAACGTCGGCGGCGCGGGTGCAGGCGGCACTGGTTTTGGCGAATCAGGGAAACACATATCTATCTCCTCCTTTTCCGTAGCTTAAACGGGTCGTAATTTTCCATCGTTGTCTCATCGCGGCGCGGGTGGTTCATCGTTATGGGAAACGCGAATGTCACTGCGAGAGCATCGGCGAAGTCCGGCGACGCGACGCCGCGTTTACGCATCTCTTCTTTGCGCTCCAGCTGTAATCTGCCTTGGAGATCAAAACAATAGTCCGGGCCGGTCAGGTCGTCTTTGAACTGCTCAGCGTACTGTCCAGCCTGCAACCACCCGTTCTCAGCCGTCAGCCAGTCGCGCATTTTGCCCCAGCACTCGGCGCGCTTGTTCTTGTACTGCGGATCGCTCGAACCACCGCCGAACGATACCGCGAACGGGTTACGCCCCATCATGCGGAGATTCGAGACGACGCCAGCGCCTACCCCGGTCGAGTCGATGTATACCGCCTGCGCGTCGTGCTTGCGCCATAGGTCGTCCACTATCCCGGACAGAACGGCAATCTCGCACTCGCGCCTTGTCCATAGGACGTATGCATACAGGCCTTGACGGAGCACGATCACATTGCGATCGCCGCCGTACCATGCAACGTCAACACCAAGCACGACGGGGGCGCGTCCGAATACCTCTATCCCGTAATCTCTGGCTATTGCGTCCTCAACGTCTTTAATCTTTATGAACTGCAAATCGCCGCCGCTTGGGAAGTCTCCGAGGACGCGAACGCGGAAGATATCCGAGTCGCGTCCGTATTCGCTCTCCATCTGCTCGATGTACTCATGAGCCACAAAGGGCGAGTCAACGCATGAGAAGGTAAACTTCTTCCAGTTCTCCCTTTGGGAGTGGAAGGCGCGGTAGAAAAAACCAGTTGTCCTCGTTGGGTTCGATGTCATGATGACTCTGGAGGACGGAGTGGACAACGCGCCCTGAGCCACCTCGAATACCGCGTCGTCTATGCCGCTCGCCTCGTCGATGACGAAGAACAGCTCGTCCGCGTGGAAGCCCTGAAGCGCTTCCGGATTCTCCTTGCGCCCCGTGCGGGCCACCGCGTAGCCGGGTGAGCTGTTCAGCACTACCTTGTCAACGGTGATCTTGATAGACGACTTCCACGGCTCGATCATTCGGGCCTGCCACTTCTTGACCTCAGTCCAGAGCACGTCCTCGAGCTGATGTTTCGTCGGAGCGGTACATGGTATCTTTACGTCCCGCCAGCAGCAGACGCCCCAGAGAATGAGCCATGAGAGGGTAGTGCTCTTACCCGTGCCGTGACCAGACTTGGCCGCGATATGAGCGCCCGGAGCGGACACAGCGCGAAGCAATTCGAGCTGTTGAGGCGAAGGTTCAGCCCCCAGCATCTCGCGGACGAACTTGACCGCGTCAGAGCGCCATTCATTAACTCTGTCTATTAGCTCTTGCATCGAGCGCCTCCAGAATAGAAGCGGGGGTGATCGTCGCGTCAACCTCCAGTTTGTCCTTGAACATGCCGAGGTGGCGGCCCAAGAGTTCGAGCGCTTTGAGCTTGTCGAAGCGCTTGGCCTTGATACTGCCGCCGTCCTTGCTGATAGTCTCGGATACTTCGGCCACAATAGCCGCCTCATCGTCAGTCAGCTCGTCAGACGGGCGCAAGGTTACGCCGTCAGGCCCCCACTCGAATATCTGTCTCGTGTCCACAAAGGCGATCCGGGCAAGCTCTTTGACTACCCTATCAGCAGTGACTTCGGTGCGCTTGGAGCGTTCGGCGAGGGCGGCGTCGATTGCGTTTTTGATTTCAGGTTTTATCAGGTTTTCTTGCCCGACAGAGTATGCCGTTTTCTCGCTGTATCCCGCCCTGATAGCGGCTTGAGTGGCATTTAGGTCAACAAGGTACTCGTTGACGAATCTTTGTTGTCTTGCGTTCATCTGCCCTCACCTCCAGTCCCAGGGCATAAAAAATGGGCCTCCCTTTCGGAAGGCCCCGTATATGACCACGATACCATTATACAGCCCCTAAACTCCATTGCGTATACCACTGTATATACCACTGTGAGGACATCTTCAACGCTTATTCTCTTTCTTCACTGTATAAAATAAATTCTGCCAATACGCCGGCGAATGCCCGACGTTTCCTCAGTATCATCTTAATGTCCACCTTGTATGCCTCCGCTATGACACGCAAGGCGGACTTGCCAATCCACCTCTGCCTTGGCCTCACGGCCCTTATGTGATCCGCCATCATATCCCAGTCGCCGAGATGCATTCGCTTCCAGTCCCGGACGCTCTGGCAAATATGCGGCCACCCGCCGGACTGTCTGATCACGTCGTCAATCCATGCCGACATCTCTGTAATCCGCTCCTCGTATGGCCGCTGGCTGCAATGTATGCCCAGGCTGTCGAACGCTTTCGGTGGAAACGCGGACAGGAGTTCCAGGGACGACGGTGGGGACACATGGCCAAGGAGTATTGACAGCCCCTGTGGGTAGAGCAGTATGAGGCGGATTACGCGCTCCAGGCCCTCAAGTAAGTCAATAGAGGTCAAGGCTTCACCACTCTTTTCACGAGTCCAAGCCCGTACAGGGCAATCAAGGCGGCGTCCGCCCTTCCGTGAGACGGTACTCGGCAACGCGGCGGTATGAGTTCTAAGTCGGGGAGACGGCGTCTAGCTTCTCTGACAGACCGCTCCTTGGGATCCGATATCACCGTCCCCGGGCCGAAGAAATAGTGTTGCCACTCCTGCGGGCGAGGCGACAAGACCTCAATGCCAAGCGCATCGAAAAAGCCTACCCAAAAGCCGTAACCCTTCCCCAGGCTGAACGCCGATTTTGCGCCCTGTTCCCTACCCCCCTTGCTCATGTACTGTTGACGCTCAACGACGGCTATTTTAACGCACTCGTCGGTAGGATAAACGGTTATCAGGTCACAGAGCTTGCGCGTGTCCAAATCTTTGTGATCCATGCAAAAATAGACGCTCCCGTCCTGGTTGAGTCCCACTATCGCCCCTGTTGCGCCTGGGTCAACGCCGATCACGATCATTGCGCACTGACCTTCCTCTCCTCTGTCCGCTCTTTCTTGTGGTCTTTCAGCAGCATATCTGCCTCGTGGTCGATGTCGTTTTCTATCCTCGCCTTCTCCATGAGGGCGAAAACCTCGCTCTCGGCTGCATAAATCGCCTCCTCCGGCGAATTGAAACATTCGTGGATCACGTTAAATGGAGAGCTCGGATTGTCGCCTTCTTCAAGGATCCGATAGCGGGCCTCCCACATGCCGACATTGACTTTTTGCACACGCATGTCGATGTTGACGCAGACACGCATTTCAGTCGGAAATCTCTTTTTCCCACATGTGACAATTCTATACTCATGCCAATGCCAGAGCCTATCGCTCACCGCTTTTGAGACAATGGGTTGCTTCTTGGGACGGCCTATTTTTTTAGGGGCATCCTTGACCGGCGATTTCATTTTTACGCAACCTCCTGTTTTTTCGCTTCCGCGATAATCCGGCTTGCGGCGCCACGCGTTATCACATCACTAACTTCAAGGCCGAGCTTATGCCGGATGAACCATATTTGCTTGTGCGAGGCCGGTTCCTGCCGCGCCGATTCCCTCCGCGCAATCTCCATGTCTATCAACGCCGACGCTTCACCGGAAGTTACATTTCCCGGATTGTGGGGTATCCTCAGCTTCGCGAGCGTTTCAAGCTGTTTCTGTGTGGCCGGTTTATTTCTCCACGCGGCGTCCTTGGAAACGAAATGCCTTACGGCGTTGATGCGGATATAGTCCTCCGCGACGCCCTGAGCGTATCCGAGCGGCAAGGGATCATCAGAGAGAGACTTTTTCTCGGACAGATCGCGGCGATTCAGCAGCCATACCATATAACCTTCCGGCGCGCGCCTTACCCAAATACTCTGTTCGGTGTTGATAGGGATACGGAAATGTCCGCCCTGTACCGGAGTCCAGACGAAATCAGAACGCCCGAACAGGTCAAATTCCTCGTGAGAGACCTCCCCAATTCTTGTCTGCGAACGCCAATCCTCCCGGTCGTTTTCAAGCTGCTCAAATTCCTCGACGGCTTCTAAGATCGTCTGTTTGTTTTTGGGCTTGACTCTGAGATCGCCGACAAGCGTTGCAAGCCCGCATAAATCATGGCGTCCGGCGTTGTCCGCGTAATCTATAACGAGACAGTCGTTCTTGCCCGGGTACGTCCTCAGTCCTCGGCCAACCATCTGCGTGTAAAGCGTCCTGCTCTTTGTCGGTCTTGCCAAGAGGACGGCGGAGGTTGCAGGATCGTCCCACCCTTCCGTCAAAACCGCGCAGTTGGTGAGAACAGAGATATTCCCGTCCGCATACGCTGAGAGCGTCGTGGACCGCTCCTGACGGCCCATTTCACCCCATATAGGGTAAGAAGATACCCCCGCGTCACAAAACGCGTTAGATAGGTTTTGCGCGTGTTCTACGTCGCAGCAGAAAGCGACAGCCCTGCGTCCCGCGCAGTGTTCCAGGTACGATTCGGCTATCATCTCGTTTCTCTCTGGAACGTCTACGACATCCGAGAGTTCATTGATAGCGAAATCCCCGGCCTTGGTGTGTACGTTGCTGAGGTCTGCCCCGGTCGTGACCGATATTCCCCTTGCGTCGCAGAGGAAGCCAGCCCGGATCATTGTCAAGATAGTCCGTTCAAACGTCACTTTCTCAAAGACTTCACCCAGCGCCACCTTGTCGCCTCTGTACGCCGTTGCGGTCACGCCGACAAGCAGCTTGCTTATGTCGTCGGCCAGGAAGCCCAGTTCGTCGACAACCTTGAAATATGTGTCCGCCGTCGCGTGGTGGGCCTCGTCGATGACGCAGAGTTTAAACCCGCGTTCTTTAAGTACATCGAGGCGTTTTCCCCTGACTGCCGTCTGTACTGAAGCCACGCATACGTCCGTGTAGTATCCTGTGTTATCCTCGGCGCGGAGTATGCCTATGTTTACGGTAGGGTCTACGAGCCTAATTTTCTGAACTGCCTGAGTCAAAAGCTCCTCGCGGTGCGCGAGTATCAAAGTTCGAACTTTGAGTCGCTTGGCCAACATGCCAAATAGGATCGTCTTACCGCTATTATGGGTTACAGTAAAGTCACCCATCAAATAAAGATGGTCGCCGTCCACCTGAAAACCATAATACTCGTCAATACCAATTGGCTCTATGCCAAACCCTGTAACCAGGACGTTCTTTTTTTGTTGTCTCGCGGTGCAGCGTTTCCGGGCTATCCTGGTTGGGATGGCCGAACAATCGCCGTAAATCGACCCCCTGTAATAAACGCCTCCATCGACTGGCTTAACCGACGAATAGGCGCTGAATCCAAGGCTACGCGCGAGATAAACGATATCTTCAGTCAGCCTCGCTGATTTGCTTGAAAACTCGAACCCGCCTTTGCCTAAATAACCGTCCGTGTCTAATAACCCCGCCAAGACTTTCAGCCTAACATCTCGAGAGTTGGTTTTATAGATTTCAGGTATGAATTTTTCACCAGACCTTAAACCGTTTAACGATAACTCTTTCAGGGCGTTCCGAAGTGGGTTTGCGTTCTTTGGCCCGCTCTTACCCTGCGGCGAGGCGAAGTAATAGGTGATAGTGCCGGTTCCGTCTCTGCTCGTTTCCCTGATAACCAACCCCCACGCTTTAGCCTGCGCATAGCATTCGTCGCGTATCTCTTCGTCTGGTTTCGTGACGCTGATTACCCCGTTGGCGGTCGAACCGTCACCCAGCATAACGCCGAGAAAATACGGCTCTATCGAGACAGGCGCCTCTGGATAATCCACTCCGACTCGGTATAATTTGTACAAGTGCTTGAAGTTAGCGCTTTGGCCAATGTATTCGTTCACGGATATATTTTTAATCTCTCCGCCTGTTTGCGATGGAGAAGCCCTGCCGCTTTCTTGGCTTCGTTGAGTCGTTTTCATCAGGCTCAATATATGTCCTCCATTGACAACGAACGGATCGCCTTTAACGGGTATCACGCGAAACATGCTGTCTGTGCCTCTCGCAAGCGACAATACCGTTTTGGCATTTGACTCTGGCCCCATTAAGCGGTCGCCGACATTAATGTCTTCCACGCTTTTCACGCTACCGTCGAACATCAATATTTTAGTGCCTTTTGCGTGACAGCCGGTTGGAAGACTGACCAACTGCCGCGTAACGCCGTCTTGATATTCCCGCAGTATCGAGTTGAGTGCTTCCGTTTGGTACGGTCGCGGAGTGATCATGCGGCTTTCCTCCTCCTCCTCATAACTCCCATGTAATCCCTGCGCTCCCGTGCGGTCGGGAGCCTGAAAAACCCATTCACCTGCTTAACCACGAGCAGATTTTTCTGAGCCTCCCATATCACGTTTTCCGGATACCGGTCGGAAACGCCGCTCACATGACGCTGTGTTTCGCAATTACCTACGTAATCTCTCAGGCACTCCGGCGTAAGTGTGTAGCTCCCGTCAACGTATGCCTCTATATCGCTCTTTCGCCTTTTCATTTCATCGATCAAACCCTTCGCCTTTTCGAGCGGCGTGATCTTTATGCGGCCGTCGTCCGTTCGCGAAAGGGCAATGCCGCGTTTTTCTATTTCGGAGATCAACTCGTGGAGCTTCATATTCGTCCTCCTCCCCAACTTTTTCAAGAAGTGACTACGCAAATTCAAAACACTGCGCACTCGTAATCAGTTGGTATGACTAGTGTTAGGGCTATTCTGCGTTGTTACGTCATCGCGCGCGCATTCTTCTAACTCTAGAAATATATATAAGCACATACGTACAAGTAGACATATATATATATATATAGCGTGTATATATTTATATGTATAAGCGAAAAAATGACCACGCACACTACGCATCCCCTAATACCAACTGTTCAGGCATTGTTTTTGACCACGCAGACGCCACGCGCTGACCACGCACACTACGCTTACGTGTCGAGCCTCCTGGTAGGGATAGGGTAGCGCGCCGCCTGACGGTGGCCGCGTTTACCCTCTTTCAGACCCGTCAACTCCCTCAGCAGACTCGCGCAGCTCTTTCTTTGGCGGCTCGTCGGGTAGTCGATTTTGCAGATTTGCAGGAGTACATCAGTCGGCGTCAGCCAGTCCACATACCCTGATTTGAGGTCTTCTGAAAACCTCGACCAGTCGACTCGACCGGCAAGAGTGTCGTACACTTCGTCCCTCTCTTGGTGCGCCTCGTTTTGTGACTCCAGCCGTTTGTTTTCTTCCTCTGTCAGCCACCATTGAGCGCCGCCCTTGTACATGACATGCAACTGCGCGAATAGCTGCTGCGTGTCGATGTTGTGCTTATAATCGATGCGTTCTACCGGAATTACCCAAAAACGCGAATTGCCTGTCGCGTCAGCCAAAAAATCTGGCTTATTGACCGAAGCGCCGAACACCGTCCTCCTCGGGAAACGGGACAACCCGCGCGCAAAGGGTATGCGTATCTGGTCGCTCTCTTTTGTCAAAAACGCCTTAAGCTTGCCGATCCCTTTGCCGAATGTAGTCTCAAGTTCCCCCAACTCAACTATCCAATGCGATATAGCTTCCCTCACGAGGTCTTTATTGGACGGGTCGAGTAAATGTCCGTCCTTTACCCAGTCGCGCGGGGCAAGAGAAAGAAACCAGCGCCCCTTCCCTATATACTGGTTGCCGGAGAGCGTCAAAACGCCGCGCGTCATAAACGGGACGGACGAATCGTGACAGGCGGCGGCTACAGCCGAGAGCAGCCATTTCTCGATGAAAAGCTCCTTGAGGTCAACCGGGAACCCCTGCCGCTCGCTTACCGTGTCGCAGATTGGAAGGATGCGGTCCGCCCCATCCCACGGTTTTGAGGTTATCCAGTCTTTGACCGGGTTTACCCTGTTCGTGTCCGCCACCTCATACAAAAATTGATCGAGGTGACGGACTGGCATATCCTCAGTTTCGAGAAGGGACATGATTTTCCCCAGGCAGGCATTTTCATTGTTGTCCATGCTGTAGGGGTTGCCGTCTCTAAAAGAAAATAGAGTGTCCTTCCCTATCTCGTTGTAGCGGATCGTGATCCCGTAATGCCCTAAGAGCGCGTACAGATTCCGGATAGTCGCCTTTACCGCGCCTCTGAGACCGATGTCAGGAAAATCGATACTGTTCTCCGTCTTGCGGCGCTTTTTTGGCTCGTCATCTTCTGGAAATGGGATATCCTCTAACTCGCGAATATCGTCCGTCGACCAGTACGGCGTTTCCTTTATCGCCGCAATCAGCTCGCCGCTTGTATGGCCCGCCGCGAACCAGTCATAAACGTCCTTGCCGTGCGCGTCAGCCATTTCGTAACCGAGGCTTACGATCTTGACCTTGCAGCCGTGTTCATAAAGCGAGAGCGCGACTTGCGCGGCGTGCTTCATGCCCGGTATGTCGGCGTCGGGCAATATGACCGCCTGGGTTCCGGGCGGCACGCATTCGGTGTGTTCGCTCCGCCATTTTCCCGCGCCGCCATGATTCGTAGTGGCGGCAAACCCGCGCTCGCAAAGCGCGTCAACGCATTTCTCCCCCTCGGCAATAATAATGGTCTTGCCTTCGCCGATCTTCGCAAGCAGTTCAGGCAACCGATACGGAAGGGGTTTTATGCCCTTCGTGTTGTTCACCCAACCACCGCGATCGTCCGGTTTGCGCTGCCATATTTTCTTTTTGCCGTCGCTCATGTCTTGGCGGACAGCTTGATATCTCAATACACCGCTAGAGTCAAAGTAGTTGTACTCACGGGTGCTGATAACCGATGGTTTATTATTGCTGCGTTCTGACCACGGCGCGGGAACACCGAGACGCGAGGCAAGGTCTTTTATACCGCCCTCCCCGCACCCGGCGTGGCATTTCCATACGCCCTTTTCGCAATTCACGCTGAAAGATGGGGCGCGGTCCTCGTGGAACGGGCAGCGGCATTTGCCCTCACTGCCAGTCCATTTAAGAGGCCCCTGAGCGTGAAGAACGTCCTCGAACCAGTCTTTCAGATCGCGTTGGTCAAGCCGTCCCATAGCTTGCGGCGCCTAAAGAAACGCCGACTCCTCGTCTACTATTGCCGGATCTCCGTCAAACGGCCCGTACGTATCGCCCTGGGATAGAGTCGCGTTGTTGGCGGACTCCATGCCGTCCTTGGCTTTTAGTTCAGATAGATAGATTTCCAAAGCGTCGATGTCGTTGTCCGTCCAGTCTTTCGTCTTGCGCCCGGAGGTTGTGGAGGCGATAACCTCACGCCCCTTTGACGGATCATTGCGGAAGTAATTCGTGTAATCAGCAAAGACCGCGTCTATCCTCTTTTCACGCGCCTCGTCTTTTATTGGTTTCGCGTGTGGCGCCGGCGTTGCCGGTTTCTCAATTTTGGGGGCTGGCGCTGGCGCCGCAACAAGCTCTGGCTCCGACTCAGATTCCGGCATTAGCGTTGCGTCGATAACTGGCTCCGGCGCGCCAAGAATGTCGTCGGCTATGCGCTTCGCTTTGCCGGAAGCGTCTCCCCGTATGCGGGAAGGGGAGGGGGTTGAATGTGTCTCGCCTTCGTCAAGTGTCGCGTCAATTATCTCCTCCCGCGTGTACATCCCGAGAATGACATCGGGGCAGTGGAGACGGGCGAAGAACGTGGCGGCCCTGTACGCGAGCATCTGGCGCGGGGACGATTGCCATAGAGAGTTGCCCTTTTCGTACCAACCTGCCTTTTTAGCCATCTCTATTGATATCGTCTCGCCCTCCAGCGTCTCTCCGGTCTCGTTGTCTATGGCGTAGGCGGTGCATGAATTGCCGTCCTCCGAGTATCTGTATCTCAGGTTCCCCTTGAACCGCCCCGACGTGTTGATCAGCGATATGACGAACTGAGCCGACCATGACGGGCGGCCTTTCACCACGTAAAGGTTCTGTATGCACATGAAGGGGCTGATGCGCATACGCCCCGCCATCTCCATAGCGATGAGGCAATTTCCCAATCCCTTTTCCCCCTGAAACTCAGCTGGCAGGAGCGTGGATTTTGTAAGGCTGGTGGCCATGCGCTGAGCAAGCTCGAAGCTATCCTTGTCGGCGTAGGGTTGAATTTGGTATGCGTTCTGTGCCTGTGCGATTGCTGTTTCCATGATTAAATCTCCCTTCTAATATCAAACGGCCCAGCGTGGGCGCGATAATCTGATCGGCATTTCGTCCAATCCAGGCCAGGTGCCGGTCAGTCTGCATTCTTCGTACAGCGTGAGACAGCGCCTAACTTCTTCGTTCCCGGCTTGGATCATCTCCTCGTCAGCGAAACAAACTGAGACTGCGTATGGGGGTTTCTTCTCTACGGCCACGAAAATAAAATCCCTGACCGTTTCCCCTGTGACGGCCTCCACACCCTGCATGTAAAAGGCGGCCTGGACGTAATAGCGGTAGGATTCAGCGGAGCGCGCGAAATGCTCTGGCCGTGCGTCCTCAGTCGTCTTGAGGTCAATTATGTAATTGTCCTTCCTCAGATAGTCGGGGCGGCACTTGCAAAGCGTCCCGAGCGACGCGTCTTTCCAGAATAACGAAATCTCGGCGTCCCCAGGCGCGCTTATTGCCGAGTATGATAGTTTCCTTCTCCGGATAGAATCAGCCATAGCAATCGCGTCTGCGTACTCATCAGCGGAGAGAATGGTCTTCCCCGCGCTCTTAATCTCAAACGCCGCGTATTCCGCCTTGCCATCCTTCGTGCGTCTGTCCACGTCCGGAGCGACAGCAAACTCAGCGCTGAACGTGTCCGGCTCCAAGGCGAGCTTGTGGAGCGCGGAGCCTACCCGCAGCGCCTTTGTCGCTTCGCGCTCCTCCTTAAGATAGCTCTGGTAGTGTTCCGGGCTTATTGCAAGTCTGTCCATGCCGGACTTCGAAAGCCCCGGCCCAGCGTGATAATCTCGGTTGCTCATGCCTTTATATATCCCTGGTTGCATATAAAACACCTCCGTTTTATAATGAGGCAGGAGTTCCAGCTCCTACCTTCTTTTGCTTATGCCCTCCCTAAATGGGAGGGTTGTTTTCGTCCCGCTGCTGATTAGCCTTGCTCATTCCCTCGCCACCTCCGTCTTCAACCGTGCCATCGCGAACGCTATCGCTGCCGACCTTCGCGTTGCCACTGATCCGCGCATCGCCGTAGACCCACGCCTTGCCGTAGACCCACGTGTTGCCACTGATCCATGCGTTGCCGCAGACCTCCGCGTTGCCGTGGACCTCCGCGTTGCCGCAGACCACCGCCTCGCCGTGGACCTCCGCGTTGCCGTAGACCTTCGCGTTGTCGCAGACCACCGCCTTGCCGCCGATCCACGCGTCCCCTTCCTGTGAGAGGTTCCGCTCAGACTCGACGAATCCGCCTAAATCTCCAGCCTTGACCCCGTGCCGGGGTATGTCCCGCAGCGCGCGTATCCGATAAAGGCCAGCTTCATTCTTTTCCTCTGAGAGTTCATACTTCATCGTCCGCCGCCTCCATCTCCAACCGTGCCATTGAGAACGCTGTTGCCGCCGACC
>JAISYM010000141.1 GCA_031269875.1 Synergistaceae bacterium | reverse complement strand
CGCGAAGCGTGGAGCATAGGCGTCCAGGCTCCGGACTGGGCGGATAGGGCGGACGCCGGGATAATCGACGTCCTGAGCCTGACGGAGGGCGCGGCGGTCACGAGCGGGAACTATCAGAGGTATTTCATCTCTGGGGGCGTCCGCTACCACCACATCATAGACCCAAAGACGCTGTTCCCGGCCAAAGGCGTCAAAACCGTCACCGTCCTGCACCCCGACTCCACGGCAGCCGACGTGCTGTCTACCGCCGCGTTCATCCTCCCCTACCCCGAAGCCCGCGCGATGCTAGCCTCACACGGCGCGGAGGCAATGTGGATCATGGAGGACGGGAGGCGGGAAATGACGGACGGTTATCGACGCCTGTCCAAAGGCTTGAAAGCCGATTTTTAAAATGAGTGATCGTCATCCAGCGCGGATTTGCCCGCGCGGAGGCGGGGGCGGCCGCGCCGCATGGCCCGTAACACGGCTGGGGATCAATCGCTATTGTTCCCCGGCCGCTTATTTTGGCGTGAACCGGCTTACATTATCCTTGCGAAAAACCGCGCAATCTGTGGTAAAATGCGCTTTGAGAAGCGTTGAACCGTCTTGGTTCGTATCGCGGACGGCGCAAATTCGAATCGCCTTCAAGAGGCGAAAAAAAACGACAGGGGTGACGTGAATTGACGAAAGTGGAATTGGCAAACGAAGTGGCAAAATCGGCGGATTTGACGAAGGCGAAGGCATTGACGATTGTAGACGCGTTTTTCGAGGCCATCAAGACGATCCTCGCGAAGGGAGAGAAAATTCAGGTCGTCGGTTTTGGGACATTCGAGACCCAACACCGCGCCGCGCGAAAAGGCCGCAACCCTCAAAAACCGACGGAGGCAATCGACATCCCCGAGAAAACCGTTCCCGTGTTCCGCGCCGGCAAAACATTGAAAGAAGCGGTGAATCCTCCCGCAAAGGGTAAGAAGAAAAAATAACCCAAGGGCAGCGGGGCCGCTTAAGAGAGACGCGGAACAGCCCTTTGGGTTACCAAAAAACATGGGCTGAAGCTAATTTGCACTGACTTGCCGTTCTAATACGGGCAAAGCTGGCGCGCCGTCCTTTAAACGCGGTCCCCCATATCTTTTAATTTGCAAATGGGCTTTAGCGGGGTTCTATCTGTTCAGGTAAAGCGCCGCCTGTTTCACTCAATATTTCAGACGATAATAACTTTTTTTGGTGGCTCCATGTTTTTCGAGGAGCCCTTTCTCTACCAGCCGGGAGAGCAATCGGTGCGCTTGTTGTCTGGAGAGCGCCAATTCGTCCGCGACTTGGGCGGTAACCAATTCCCTCCCATTGGTAAACATATCCATGACAATCTTTTCTTTGGGCGTAGGCTGTTGCCTCACACCAAGCGTGCGCAGCGCGTTTTGAGCCTTTGCCAGAGCGCTTCCGAGTGAATATTTCACTCCGTCGGTGAAATACTCAAGCCATGATGTCGCGTTTCCCGAATCCGCGCTATGCAAGGCATCGGAATAACCCAACCTATCTATGTCATAATAATCGTCCAGTACGAAGTATTTATTGATCCGGTAACCCGAACGTAAGAAAAGCAGCGCCGTCAATAAACGTACTGTGCGGCCGTTTCCGTCTATAAATGGATGAAGATAGACATACTGATGATGGAAAACACCGATTTTCAATATCGGCAAATCAGGAGCTTCATTGATCCAGCGCACTAATTCCTCCAACGCGTTTCGGATATTTTGCGCGTCATGGAAAGGTGGTTCGTGTTTAACTTTTATCTTGATTTTTCCCTTATCTCGTACGCGGTTCCCCACAACTACACGGACGTTACGGATATTTCCCGCAATTTCTTCGTCAAGCCCTCTCATAAGGTCACGATGCAATTTTAAAATAGTCTCCACATCGAAAGAGTTCAACGCGATTAGACTCAATGATTTGAGCGAGTCGAAGTAGTTTTTAATTTCCCTCTCACTACGGTTTGCCGGAACGCGTTCATCGAGAAGCAAATTAGTGACTTCTGGCAGCGACAACGGATTGCCTTCTATACTGTTACTGACATAGCTGGATTCTATGAAATTGTTTCTCTCCAGATTGAGTTGCAGATTTTGAGGAAGGCGCAAAGCCTCCAACTGTCCGTAGAATCGTTCAATTGAGGTAATGTTTTCGAGTAGTTTTTGCGTTATATTATAGGTATCCATATTGAGATTATATCGTGGTAAAAATCATTTGTAAACATAATTGTAAACATAATTGTAAAGTATGAATGTATACGGCCGCACCTCTGTGGCGTATAATTATCCTTGGGTTTCAGCGAGGAGGGATGACGTGTGCGGACGCGCGTTATGAATGAAAAATTTTTCAACACCGCCGGACCGGTGATACCGGAGGATCACTATATGGTCGATCCTCTGAGGCGCGTGGACTACGACGAAATCATATCCCTCATAGACCGGCAGCGCTACTTCGTCCTTCACGCGCCGAGGCAGACCGGCAAAACGACGTCGCTTCTCGCTATGGTCAAAAAAATCAACGGTGATGGAAAGTATCACTGCGCGTATATGAACGTCGAGGCCGCGCAGACGGCGAGGAACGACGTAAACGCCGGAATGAAGGCAATTTTATATGAATTTGAACGGTCGGTCGAGGGCATTATCGAATCCGCCTCGTTAGCCAAATCCATACCGTCGATAATTGAAGACGTAAGCGGGCATGTCGCGCTGCGCAAAGTTCTGAGCGACTGCTGCGAGTCCCTTGCCAAGCCGCTCGTCCTCTTTATCGACGAGATCGACGCGCTCGTGGGCGACGTGCTGGTCTCCGTCCTGCGTCAGCTTCGCACAGGATACACGGACAGACCGAGGTCCTTCCCCATCTCTGTCATGCTCTGCGGTGTGCGCGACGTGCGGGACTACCGCATCCGGCAATCGGACGGCGAGATAATAACCGGCGGGAGCTGCTTTAACATCAAGGCCGAATCCCTCCGCCTCGGCGACTTTTCACAGGACGAGATCAGGGAGCTGTACGAGCAGCACACCGAGGCGACCGGTCAGACATTCGACGAAGGCGTGTACCCAAAGGTCTGGCTGCTGACGCATGGGCAGCCGTGGCTCACGAACGCCCTGGTGAACCGGGCCACGTCGAAGATCCCGGAAGGATGGGACAGGAAAAACAACATCACGGTCGATATAATGGAGCAGGCGGCGGAGGCGCTGATACTGGAGCGCGCCACTCATCTGGATCAGCTCACCGACAAGCTGCGGGAGGAGCGCGTCCGGCGCGTCATCGCCCCGATGGCAGCCGGCGAACCCTGGCCCAATGACAGCGAAAAACCGCTGGTGGACGACATACAGTACGCGATAGACCTCGGGCTTATCAGGAGAGACGACGGCAAATCACTTGTCATATCCAACGACATCTATATGGAAATAATCCCCAGGGAACTGACGGCCATAATGCAGGATAATCTCGTATTCCGCGCCGAACAGCCGTGGTATGTTTCCGGCGGCAAAATCGACATGCCGAAGCTCCTGCGCGACTTTCAGCAGTTCTTCCGCGAGAACGCCGGCAGTTGGTTAGGCGATTACGAATACAAAGAGGCGGGGTTCCAGCTCATGCTGCAGGCGTTTTTACAGCGCGTCGTGAACGGCGGCGGCTGGATAGGACGCGAGTACGCATTGGGCAGCGGGAGGGTCGATCTCCTCGTCCGCTGGAGATACCCGAAGGGCGAGCCGCGAAGCCGCCAGGGTGAGCAGAGGATCGTGCTGGAGCTGAAGACGATCCGCAAGAACCGCAGCCCGGACGCTGTCATAGCGGAAGGGTTAGAGCAGATCGCGCGTTACGCCGACGCGTCTGACGCCGGTGAAGCCCACCTCGTCGTCTGCGACGAACGGTCGAACCGGAGTTGGGACGAAAAGATATACGAACGCGAAAAAATGATTGCCGGAAGGGATATCAAAGTCTGGGGCTTGTGACGGTGAAGTATGGAACAATTTCCAAATACGGCGAGGCCGGCGAAGTGACACTGGCGTTCCCGGCACATGTCACTAATGCCGTTACCCCGCCGTAAACTAAACCGGCCGGCCGTATCCGGCTATTTCGTGATATCCCGCCTGTGTTCCTTCGCTTTGGCTGTGATCTCCTCCGGGTCCGCCGTCATATAGCGGCCGTCCTTGTACAGGAGTTTGCCGGCCACGACAGTCGCCCTCACGTCTCGTGACGTTCCTGAGTAAACCAGAAATTCGGGAAGGTTGGCGGCGTCGCATCCGACATAGCGCGGCCCGGATATGTCTACCAGAGCGAGGTCTGCCTGCCAGCCCGTTTTAATGAGTCCCGCGTCACTGAAGCCCATCCCGGACGCTCCCGCAACGGTAGCCATCCTCAGTACGTCGCGCGCGGAGACGAGCGTCGGGTCTCTGTGATACCCCTTGTGCATCAGCGCTGCGGTGCGCATCTCATCCCACATGTCCAGCCTGTTGTTGCTTGCGGCGCCGTCCGTTCCGAGCGCGACGTTTACGCCAAGGCCGAGCATCTCGCGCACCGGGGCGTAACCGCTGCCCAGCTTGAGATTGCTCTTTGGGTTGTGGACGAGCGTCACGTTAGCGCGGTTTACACGGCCGAGTTCATCCGAGGGGTGCCATACGCTGTGCGCCAAGAGCAGCTTTGGAACGTCGAGCATACCTGTCTGCTCCAGATAGGCGGATGGAGAAATCTTATATTCGTTTCGGAAGGTCTCCAGCTCGCCCTCCGTTTCCAGCCAGTGGAAGTGGACGCCGAGATTCTTGTCCCTCGCAATCCCGGCTATGCGGGCAAGCGATTCCCGGGGGACGGTATACGGCGCGTGGGGTCCCAGTTGAACGATTATACGCCCGTCCCTGCCGTTAAATTCCTCCGCCAAAGCCAGGTTCTCGTTCAGCTTGCGGGCGTCGTCGCCGGTGAGACCACGGCATAGCGCGGCCCTCATGCCGAAGGTCAGCGCCGCCGACGCCACTTCCCGCATGAAATAATACATGTCAGCGAAGCACGTCGTACCGCCCGAAATCATCTCAAGCATTGCCAGTTCAGCGCCGGAGCGTATGTGCCGAGGCAACAGGCGATCCTCGGCGGGGAAAATTTTAGTCTCGAGCCACTCCATCAGCGGAAGCTCCTCGGCGAGTCCGCGCAGGAGTGTCATCGAAACGTGGGTATGCGAGTTCACGAGACCTGGAATCGCGGCGGTCTCGCCGCCTCCGTCGAAGATAACGTCCCCTTTCGCGCTCCGCGACGGGAGCACTGCCGATATCCGTCCGTCCTCATCAATTACGATGTCGCCGCTTTCGGCGTTCCGGCGTTCGCAGTCCCAGATCAGCACATCCCGAACTACAGGCATGTCAAGCCCTCCAATCGTTAAGGTATTTTTCCTGCTCAGGCGTAAGCCGCTCTAATTTCAGTCCGAGCGACTCCACTTTGCAGCCGGCAACCAAATCGTCAATTGCGGCCGGAACTTGCTGAAGCCCCTTTTTCAGTTCGCCGCCCTTCGCGATGTAGAGGGCTGAGAGGAGCTGTGTGGCAAAGCTGGTGTCCATTATCTCGATCGGGTGTCCGTCGCCGGCCGCCAGATTTACGAGCCTCCCTTCGCCCAAGAGGTGGAGCCTCCTGCCGTCCGCGGTCTCGTATGTGCGGACGTTGTCGCGCGAGTCGTATATTCTGGATGATATCTCTTTGAGGTGTGGGATATAGACCTCGACGTCGAAGTGACCGGCGTTCGCGAGCAGGACGCCGTCCTTCATCCGCTCGAAGTGTTCCCTTCGGATGACCTGCGTGTTTCCTGTCACCGTGATAAATATTTCACCGACCTCGGAGGCCTGAGCGATATCCATCACGCGATATCCGTCCATGTGAGCCTCAAGCGCCCTGTGCGCGTTTATCTCGGCCACGACTACGCTCGCTCCGAGGCCTTCGGCTCTCTTAGCGACGCCCTTGCCGCACCAGCCGTAGCCTATGACCACGACGGTCCTGCCCGCCACGGTGCAGTTCGTGGTTCGCATAATGGCGTCCCAGACGGATTGTCCCGTTCCGTAACGGTTGTCGAACAGGTACTTGCTCAGCGCGTCGTTCACAGCCAGCATGGGAAATTCGAGAAGCCCCTCGGAGTCCATCGCGCGCAGGCGTTTTATGCCGGTCGTGGTCTCCTCGCAGCCGCCGCGTATGCCGGGGATCAGACCGCGGAATTTTTCGTGAATCAGCGCCACCGTGTCAGCCCCGTCGTCGATAAGCACGTCAGGCGCCCACGCGAGCATCTTGCACAGGTTTTCCTCGTACTCCCCGGCGTTCATGCCATGTTTGCTGAATACGTGTACGCCGTATTCCGCAAGCGCCGCGCAGATCGGGTCCTGAGTCGAGAGAGGGTTGCTCCCCGCGGCGGATACCGTTGCCCCCAAATCCTTCAGCACTTTCAGCAGGCATGCCGTCTTTGCTTCCAGATGAAGACAGGCCGCGACCGTGTGTCCGGCAAGGGGCTTTTGCCCGCCGGCAAGTTCTTTTTCCCTTATAAGGCGGATTACCGGCATGTACTGCCATGCCCAGTCTATCCTGGCTTTCCCCTCACGCGCGAGGTTTATGTCCGCTACCGAATATTCCTCTCTTTTCTGATCCAAAAAAAGCCCTCCCCAGACAAAAAATTTTTCTATTTACCCGCCGCTTCAGGCGATTTTATATAGCAGTATATTAACACGCAAAGCATCTGTTATACCAATATGCGGGGGTGTAGACGCGGCAAAACTCAAAAATTTCAGCGGCTGCTTTCTGAAACTTCGGCAAGGCTGGCGCGAATTTGTTTAGGCTCATTAATCAGCCTTTTCTTAAATTCGCGAATTTTTCAAAGCAAGCTATCGAGAAATTCCCTGACGGACAAAACTATTTTGTCATTTGGGAAATGTTTTAAGTTGCCGGTAATCAGTCGAGCGTGGCAGTGTTTAGCGACTTCGTAAAATTTTCGGTCTTCTTCGTCTGGCAATTCGATGTTTAGCGGACGTGGAGATACTGACAGCCCGTCGCTTTCAATTTGCGACAGAAGGTCGGTAATTTCCCATTCGGCGAAGTTAAACTTGGGACGCGCAAGTACCTCCCGATATTCAATTAAAATACGGTAGTCATAGCAAGGAGTGGCAACCCCGTTTTGTACCAAAGCGATAACCTTCGCTGGGCTTCCGTCTCTTGAATAAAGCGCCGAGACTAAAACATTCGTGTCGATAACGACAAGCATTATTTCCTGTCTTTTTCTCTTCGATACAACGCAATCTCGTCTTCTATTTCGCTATCGGTCATAAACCCTTGCGCAGACGCCTTCGTTCGCATACTGTTGAAAGCGATCATAGCCTTAGCTTGGCGAACGGTCCTGGTTACTTCCTCAAAGTTATCGTCCGAGATATTTAACATCAGGGCAGTTGGTCTCCCATTATTGGTAATCACCACTTCACCGGACGTTCGCAAAGTATCCCAAACATTTTGGGGTATAGTCGTAAAATCCCTAGCGTCATAAAAGCGCATATTTATCAACCCCTTTCAAAGTTTGTACCTCATCGGGTATTAATTGTCAACGATACTTTATCATACTTGGAAGTATTTTCATCAAAATTTACGAAACCGCCGAGGGATGTGAGTTGCTTCTATGCTTCGCTATCTGAAATTGAGATAGCCGCGGAAGCGTTAAAAACGCCCTTGAGCGTTCCCTGAACAGCGGTTTTACGACAAAGCATGTTAACACGCAAAGCATCTGTTATAATTATCCGGCCTTGAGATTTTACTTTTTATCATTGTGCAGGGGGATTTTCAATGACCGTCAAGCGTTTGGCAAAAACAATAAAGTGGAGGAGCTCCAGTGAGCTCAGGGAGATGTTCCTTTCATATTTTGAAGAGCGGGGGAGCAGGAGATACCAGAGTTTTCCTCTTGTTCCTGACGATCCCACCCTGCTTTTTACCGTAGCCGGCATGGTGCCCTTCAAGCCCTACTTCCTGGGGCTGAAGACCCCGGAGGTCACAAGGGCGACCACGGCTCAGAAGTGCATCCGCACGAACGACATAGATAACGTCGGCCATACGGCGCGGCACCATACGTTTTTCGAGATGCTCGGCAATTTCAGTTTCGGGGATTACTTCAAAAAAGAGGTCATACCGTGGGCCTGGGAGTTCATAACGGAGAGGATTGGGCTCGATCCCGAAAGGCTTTACGCGACGATATACCTCGACGACGATGAGGCTCACGACCTCTGGAGGGATCTGGTCGGTCTGCCCGAGGATCGTATAATCCGCTTTGGGGACGACGACAACTTCTGGGCCGCTGGGCCGACCGGTCCATGCGGCCCCTGCTCCGAACTGCTTTACGACCAGGGGCCGGATTTCTCCTGCGGTAAACCTGACTGCGGCCTCGGATGCAGCTGCGACAGGTATCTCGAAATATGGAACCTCGTCTTTATGCAGTACTCTCGCGACGAATCCGGGAAACTGACGCCGCTGCCCAAAAAGAACATCGACACAGGTATGGGCCTCGAACGGTTGGCTTCCATTGTGCAGGGTGTCAGGGGAGACTTCGAGACGGATCTCTTTAAACCTATCATGGACAGGGCGTGCGGCATCGCCGGGTTTAAATACGGAGACTCGCCCAAGGGCGATCTTGCCGTCCGGGTCATCTCGGATCATCTCAGGGCGTCCGCCTTTATGATAGCGGACGGCATTTTACCTTCGAACGAAGGGCCCGGTTACGTTCTGCGCAGGCTGATACGCCGCAGTGTCCGCTACGGACGGCTGATTGGGCTCGACCGGCCGTTTCTGCTCGAACTGCTGCCCGTCGTGAACGAGATAATGAGCGGGCAGTACGGTGAGCTGGTCGAACAGTCCTCCACAATAAGGCAGATTCTGGAGATGGAGGAGACGAGATTCGGCCGCACGCTGGCGCAGGGCATGGAGCTTCTTGACGATGAGCTGAAAAAAGTGACTGAGACCGGCGGGCAAGGAGGAACGCTGCCGGGTGAGGTGGCCTTTATCCTGTACGACACTTACGGTTTTCCGCTGGAGCTGACCCAGGAAATCGCGTCGGAGGCAAACGTTTCCGTCGGCACGGAAGGGTTCGACGCCGAGATGGAGCGCCAGCGCGAACGGGCGCGCGCGTCCAGCAAGCAGAGCGCGGCGGTTATATCGGCCAATATTTATACGAGACTGGCGGACAAGCTCGGCGCCACGCGATTCGACGGGTACGAGACGACTGCCGCCGCCGCTGAAGTAACGGCGATCATCTCGGACGGCGGTGAGGTTGACGCGCTCTCGGAGGGCGAATCCGGCATGATAATCCTGTCGAACACGCCCTTTTACGCCGAGCGCGGCGGTCAAGCAGGGGACAGGGGAATACTGGAGTGTGACGGGGCGCGCTTCGACGTGGAAGACGCCGTATACCCGAGCGGGGATATGGTAGCTCACGCCGGGAAGGTGTCAAAGGGTGTGATAAAAACCGGCATGAAGCTGGAGGCGATTGTAGACTCCGTCAGGCGCGACGCGACGAGGCGGCATCATACGGCGACACACCTTCTCCATGAGGCTCTGATACGAGTCCTGGGGAAACACGTCCGCCAAGCTGGGTCGCTCGTCGCCCCGACGTTTCTGCGGTTCGACTTCAACCACTTCGGGCCGCTCTCCGAAGACGAAATCAGGGAGGCGGAGCGCATCGTTTACAGGCAGGTTCTGCGCGCCGTGCCCGTGCGCACGAGCGTTATGAACTATGACGAGGCCAGAAAACTGGGAGTGAAGGCCCTGTTCGAGGAGAAATACGGCGATGTCGTGAGGGTGCTGGAGGTGCCTGGCTTCTCCACGGAACTCTGCGGCGGAACGCACGTGAGTAACACCGGCGAAATAGGTCTCGTCAAGATATTGAAGGACGAGGGCATCGGCTCCGGGGTGAGACGCGTTGTCGCGTCAGCCGGGGAGGCGTCCTTTGACCTGGCGACGGAGGCTTTCAAGACTCTGCGGGATATTTCCGGCGTTTTGGGCGTTTCCGGAGAGGACGCCGAATCGCTCGTAACGAAGGCCGAGGGACTGATAACGGAGAAAAAACTGCTTGAGCGGAAAAATCAGGATCTGCTCCTCGAGAGCGCGTCTTCAGGCGTAAGCGAGCGCCTGAAGGACGCCGTAAAGATTGGCGGTGTGACTCTGGTCGTGGACAGGTTCGACAATACGCCGAAAGATCTTCTGCGGCAGGTCGGAGACAGGATAAAGCAGTTGGAACCGAATGCCGTCATACTCTTTGCCGGCGTCGAGAATGACTCCGTGACACTGGTCGGGATGGCGGCCGACAGTGCCGTAAAGAGCGGCGTTCACGCCGGAAACCTGGTCAAGGAAACGGCCGCCTTGATCGGAGGCAGCGGCGGCGGCAAACCGGCGAGCGGCCAGGGGGGCGGCAAGGATCCGTCACGGCTCGAAGAAGCGCTCAGCGCCGCGGCGCGCATTGTAGCGGCCCAGCTGGAAAAGTAGGCGCGCATCCTGTCATTGAAATTTTCAAATTTTCCAAAACGCGCTTGACAAACTGAGCGCAATGTGGTTTTATTTCACACTATTAAAACCGTTGATGCAGAGATCAAACCGTCAGCGCGCTTATAGGATATCCTGATGGGTATCCGGACAGAGAGTCGGGGTAAGATGAGAGCCCGGTAGAAAGCGGAACGGCAAATGGACTGCGGAGGGCGCGGAGGAAAGGGCTAATCCCTAGTATTTCGCGACGCGACGCCGGCGTTAAGTGGCGAGGGGCGTGATGGCGTCCCGTTGAGCGGGCGATTGGACTCGATCGCCAAACAAGGTGGCACCGCAGGTGTGTTTCTATGTACTTTACGCCTGTCCTTGTGATGTACGTTAAACGTATATTCATAAGGGCAGGTTTTTTATTGAGTTTTTGTTGAGTTTTTATCTGCCATAAATTATGGGCGTAAAACATGATAAGGAGAGGATTTCTGTGAGAATGAGCAAAAGAGCAGTGCAGCGCGTGAAGATGTCGGTCCTTTTTGTATGTCTGGCCGCGGCGTTTTTTGGAGCCGTTTGTCCGGCGGAGGCCGCAAGCGGCAGCGTTCATCGGGTGGGGATCGTGCAGTTGATCGATAACGGCGCTTTCGCGGACATGCGCGAGGGATTTATCGACAGGATGAGGGAACTGGGCTATACGGAGGACAAGATGACCTTCGACTACAGGAACGCTCAGGGCGATATGAGCAACCTGAACTCCATCTGCCAGAACATGGCCGACGCAAATCTGGATTTCATCGTCACAATCGCCACTCCGCCGACCCAGGCGATGGTCAACTTTGATCCCAAAGCGCCCGTTTTTTTCATCAGCGTCTCCAACCCGGTAGGTGCGGGCGTGATCACGACTATGGCGAAACCCGACAAGAACGCGACCGGCACGTCGAACGCGATTCCGGTGGACGAAATGTTCAAGTTAGCTGCCCGCGTCACCCCAAAGGCCAAAACTTTCGGGCTCATCTACAATTCGGGCGAGGTTAATTCGGTTACAACGATCAAGGCAGCGAAGGCATACATGGACAAAACAGAGGGCTACTCTTACAAGGAGGCCGTCGTAACGGCTTCGTCCGAGGTCCAGCAGGCGGCTCAATCCCTCGCGGACAGCGTGGACGCCATCTTCATCCCCAACGACAGCATGATCCAGAGTGCCTTGACTCAGGTGGTCGAGATCGCTAACGGCGCTAAAATTCCAACCTACGGCAGCTCCGCGGTCATGGTCAACACCGGCGCTTTCGCTACTATCAGCATCGACGACCGCGTAATCGGAGCGCGCGTCGCCGACATGGCGGATCGTTACCTGAAGGGCACGGCCGTGAAGGACATTCCGGCTGTCGTTATCTCCGACTTCGTGACGCTCTTTAACAAGCCCACCGCGGACGCCATCGGCGTGGAAATTCCGGCGGATCTTCTGGGCAATTCCATTCTGGTGAAGTAAGAAGGCGCTGGCGGTTATGATACTCTTTGCCGGTTCGCTCCATCTGGGATTGATTTACGGCCTGATGGCGCTTGGTATTTACGTGACCTTCCGTATTCTCAACACGCCGGATCTTACGACCGACGGCAGCTTCACGCTGGGTCTGGCCGCCTCCGCCTCCTTGACAGTGCTTGGAATGCCCGGCTGGGGCATCCTCTGCGGTATCCTTTCCGGCGCTCTCGCCGGATCAGTGACTGGTATCCTGCAGACCAAGATGGATATCCACCCCATCCTCTCGGGCATCCTGACCATGAGCGCGCTGTATACGGTCAACCTCTACGTCCTGGGAGACCGCTCCAACCTCTCCCTTCTTGGGTCGCCGCATCTCTTTTCGATGGCCGTCTCTTATTTCCCGAACATTCCAAAAGATGTCACGCGCTTCTTCGTGTCGTTTTTCTTCTGTCTCGCCTGCTTCGCGCTCCTCGCGTGGTTCTTTCAGACACACCTGGGGCTCTGTATCAGGGCGACGGGGAACAACGACGATATGGTGAGGGCTTCGTCCATTGATGTGGACGCGATGAGAATTATCGCCACCGCCATCGCCAACGCCTGCGTGGGCTTTTCCGGGGCCGTGGCCGCTCAGTATCAGGGTTTCGCGGATATCAGCTCCGGCGTGGGCATGATGGTGGTGGGGCTGGCCTCGGTGATCATCGGCGAGGTGTTCTTCGGACGCCGCTCGGTGACGGTCGGTTTTGTCTCGGCAGTATGCGGCTCTATCATCTACCGTTTGATCATAGCCCTCGCGCTCAAGAGTAATTTCTTTCCGGCTTACGCGCTCAAACTCGTTTCCGCGCTGATCGTCATCGCGGCGCTGTCCCTGCCGGCACTCAAGAGCAGGTTTCAACTAGCTTCGGCGCGGCGGGAGGCGAAACGTCATGCTCGTGGTTGAAGGCGCTCAAAAAACCTTCTTCAAGGATACGCCGAACGAAAGGGTCGCGCTGAACGATCTCTGCCTGACAGTAGCGGACGGCGAATTTATGACGCTTATCGGCTCTAACGGAGCTGGGAAATCCACGCTATTCAACGCCATAACAGGGGGTTTCCTGTTGGACAGAGGCGTCATAACTCTCGGAGGTGAGGATATCACATGGCTCACGCCTCATAAGAGAGCGCTTGTGATCGGTTATATCTTCCAAAACCCTTCGAAGGGTACCGCGCCTGATATGACCATCGAGGAAAATTTGGCGCTGGCGTCGAGCCGCAGGAGGAAATGGCCGCTCAGGCGAGGCGTCTCGAAGGAGGATTATTCCTTTTTCCGTGAGCATCTGTCAAGATTTGAAATGGGGTTGGAGGATCGCATGAAGGACAAGGTCGGGCTTCTCTCCGGCGGACAGCGGCAGGCGCTCGCACTGCTCATGTCAACGATCTCGAAGCCGCGCCTGCTTTTGCTGGACGAGCACACCGCCGCGCTCGACCCAGCCGCCGCCCAAAAGATAATGAAAATCACCGGCGACATAGTAAGGGAGCAAAAACTGGCCGCGATGATGATCACGCACAACGTCCAGCAGGCGCTGGATTTCGGCTCGCGCACAGTCATGCTGGAGGAGGGGAGAATCATCCTCGACATCAGCGGCGGGGAAAGGGAAAATATGACGGCTGCGCGCCTGATGGAGCACTACTCGTATCTGCACGTCATGTGACGCCGGAAACCGGACTCGTTGCTGTGAGAGGACTCTGAATTATGTTTTATGACTATCCAATTGTCTCAGGTAAGAGATGACGGACCGGCGAACGAACGCAGCGAATTGGCGGCCGACATGGATGTCGGGCGAGCGAATCAGCTCAGGACAGAGGTGTATGAGCGGTCCAATTCGCGGAGTGAGTCGCCGGCCCGTCATCTCGGGTTCATCATTATGAGACAATTGGATAG
>JAISYM010000140.1 GCA_031269875.1 Synergistaceae bacterium | reverse complement strand
TCGCGTGCTCGAAACAGACGATCCACCGCTTCTTTTTCACTCCGACTCTTTGCTGACTTTGCTGAGGCTCCTGCGCGGTCTTATCTGTCATAGCGGTCATGCCGTTCACCCGCCGATCCGGAGGATGTATTTGTTCGGCGCTCTCGCGTTTTCCTCATCCTCGTAGTATTGCGTTTCGCGTATCAGGAGCCCTTTATCCTCCAAAGACCGGATAGCGCGCCTTACGCTGGTTCTGCTGCGCTCGCACAGTTCGGCGATCTCCCCTACTGTGGGGCTGCACTCGCGCGTCCCGTTAGCGGCCAAAAGAAGCACCGCGTACACCCTTACCTCGTGCGGTTTGAGTTCATATTGGCGCCTTGTCGTGTCAATAATCTCTATCGCTCTGTCTTTATCCAACATATTCAGTTCCTCCAATCTGAGTTCTATAGTCTGCCTCTTTCAATATCCGCGATAGCTTTAAAAATGGGGTATGCCTGAGCCGGGACTACGGCGTTGCCTAAAGCCCGTAACCTGGCCACCCGGTTTTTCACGCCTTTCGCAGTGCGCGGGATGTCGGGCTCCATGTCCCAATATCCGTCCATCCAACTGGGAAGCCCATCAACCACTCCACCCAATTCGGGTTCAGCGCACCGCCCGCCGCTACGTTCAATTGATCTGAGTGCCGGCCGTTCTCCGTCCGCTGAGACGGCGGGTTGCAGTTCTTCGCGTCGTTGCATGTCGGAGTCGGATAAAGCTGGATATGCGAGGTCAAACTTACCCCATGTCCCCGGCTCATCTCTTTCATCGCTCCACCCGGCGTCCTGAGTTCCTTGTCCGAATCGCTCGCCCTCGGTGTCGGAAAAAGATGCGCTATCTGGTCGTTCAAGGTAAGCAGGCGTCCCTCTTTCACACTCTCCGCGAAACGCTCCTTCGACTGTGCGCCCCTGGCGCATCCGGCGTCCGGGGTTCGGAATAGGCCCGGATGGTTCACCTGGTCTTGCAGCCTGATAGATTGCCCCTTCTCCAGACGCCTCAATATCCCTTCCTCGCTCGCGCTCCCATGATTCGGGTCGTCGGCCTTCGGGGTGCGCCAGAGCGTTTGGCGCTCCGACAGCTTTACTTGCTGGGAGAGGCCGAATTGCGCCATGCGGCCAGTCTCCCGGTTGTAGTGCCTGTTGTTCCCTCCCATTTTGCCTCCCGGGATCGGCTCCAGAAGCTCCGGCGAGATCCCCGGTTCCGCCGCGCTCGGCGTGCGCCACAAAAAACACCCGCATCCTCCGGTGCCACGCTCCGACAGCCGCAGCTTCATACTGCCATATCCCAACTGAGTAGCCGAGACGCTCCAAATCCGAACAAACGTCGTCAGCGGCAAGCCGCAGGATTCCAGGTACGTTTTCAGCGACGACCCAAAGAGGCTTAATTTCGGAGACCAGGCGCGAAAACTCGGGCCACAGATGTCTCTCGTCGTCCCGGCCTTTCCGCTTACCAGCCACGCTATAGGGCTGTAGTTACTGGCAGGGGAACCCTCCGTGGATAAGCTGGATCGGCGGCACTCCTGCATCAATGAACACCTCCTTTGTCAAACCCCTCACATCTTCGAAAATAGGGACATCCGGCCAGCGTTCGCGGAGTACGGCCCGGCAAAACGGTTCGCGCTCACACATGGCTGCGGTCTTTATCCCAGCCGTCTCTGCGGCTAAATCAAGCCCGCCAACGTCAAATGCCCGAGAACAACGACAGTGCTGTCATCGTCTCAGGCATCGGATATCACCTCGCTTTCGCCGGAAAGACCTGGGAGCGTCACAACTCGGCGGCCCTCGGCGTAAACCTTTTCCTCGAAGCACGTGCTGAACCGCTGGTTATGGTTGAGCCAGTCGTCCAGATCCTTGACGGGATACGCGATAAATTTGTTCCTGAGCCTGATGTACTTTGGGCCTGCGTTCAATTCACCGCGCTTGGCCTTGTACCGGCACGTGCGGAGAAATGAGACCGATCTGCCTATGTATTTGGCCGCTTCCTTCTCGTCAAGCATTTTGGGCGCGACTTTGACCGTTTGACCTGTCACGAACTGATCCTCTCCTAAAAGCTGAGAGTTCAGTTCGCCGACAATTGACTCGATGGTCTCCCTCGCCCTTGTGACCGGAATTTCGGCGCTTATTCGGAAAACGCCTTTCTCGAACCTGATGCTTACGTTATTCGCCACTGACATCACCGCCTGTTCAGGTAGGTTTGACGTTTGGGTGGCCGGACATATAATGAAAAGCGGACGGCCCCCTGGCGTCAATCTCATTCTATGCGCGGTTTTTTCACGCGAATACATTTTGGGGGGGTAGCGTCAACTCGGTACTGGAACCTTTTTAGCACGAGCGGGAAGGTCGGGGGAGAAAATGAAAACGAGTTTATGTCAAAGGATGGCGCCTCCAAATAACGAGATAGAGGCATACCTAAAGAAACAGAACATGCGCGAAGATATTATGAAATGCTCGAAAATACGGGAGACATCCGACGGCCTGGCCGATCTCGGGTTCCGAGAAGCTTCAATTTCCCCGTCTTTTGGGGCAAGTCTCTGGATGCCTGAAAATACCGTTTTTTTGAGTTTTATAGAAGGAGGGAATGCCCGTAAATGCATTTGGAGAACAAATTTTGGAGGACATACGGAGGACAGAGAAAATAAAAAGGGCTCAGGAAAATCTCCTGAACCCTTGCTATCACCTGGTGGAGCTGATCGGATTCGAACCGACGGCCTCTTCCGTGCAAGGGCGGCGAAGGCCACTTTTGAACGATTGCTATTTCTGGACTGTTAGCGTATTACATTGCAGTGCAAGGGTTTAGCTTTATCATTGTTTTCGTCCTTGTTCTATTTTCACCCATGCATTATACTCTCCTCAGAACAAATACAGAACAAGGAGGATTATCAAAACTATCGATGAAAACTCATTTGACCCAATCCTACGTCAGTTCGCTCAAGCCGAACCCTAACAAAGCACTCTGGATTACCGACGACGAGATCAAAAATCTCAAGCTTTATGTCGGCACCGGCGGCACAAAGGTCTGGTATCTCTATTATTATGACTTAGACGGCAAAAAAGCAAGCAAGAAACTCGGGGCGGCGGATAAACTCACCGTTGCTCAGGCGAGGTTGCTTGCTCAGGATGTCGGGGGGCGCGTCATTCGCGGCGAGAACGTGAAAAAAGAGAAGCCCTCTCCAAAACACACATACGGAGATTTTCTGCGGGATCACTACGAGCCTTGGGTTAGCGCCAACAGGAAAACTGGCCGTGAGACAATGCAAATCATCCGTAGCGCCTTCGGGTTTCTCATGTCGAGACCCATCTCGGAGTTGTCTGTGATGGAAATCGAGCAATGGCGCACAAAACGGTTAAGCGAAGGCCGGAAGGCCGCCACACTTAACAGGCAGGTCACGGCCCTCAAGGCCACGCTCAGTTGGGCGTATGACCGTGATGTCATCGAAAGGAAGCCTTTGGAAAAGCTGAAGCAGCTTTCAGAAGCGGACAGCGACAAGAAAGTCAGGTACTTATCCCGCGACGAACGTGAACGGCTTTTCAAAACGCTTGACGAAAGGGAAGAACGCATCAAATCCGGGAGGGACAGCCATAACCGATGGTCAAAGGAAAGGGAGTATTCAACGCTGCCTAGCCTCAGATCCGCCCATTTCGTCGATCACCTGAAACCGATGGTCATAGTCTCCTTAAACACAGGGATCAGGCAGGGATCGCTGTTCCGGCTGCGTTGGAGCGACATCGACTTTCAGGAAAGCATCTTGACCGTCCGGGCGGTCAACGTAAAAAACGAGAAGACGGTCCATATTCCGATGAACGAGACCTTGACGCTCACTTTGAAGAAATGGAAAGAGCAAACGGGCGGCGACGGCGAGAGACTCGTGTTCCCATCCCCTAAAAGCGGCGAAGTCATGGACAGTTGCAAAAGCGCCTGGGCGAATCTTCTGAAAGATGCCGAGATTTCAAACTTCCGCTGGCACGACATGAGGCACGATTTCGCCTCTTGTCTCGTCATGAACGGCGTAGACCTGAACACCGTTCGGGAACTTATGGGACACGCCGATCTCAAAATGACGCTCCGATACGCTCATCTCGCGCCGGCTGTGAAAATGAAGGCTGTTGAGACGCTGGATAAGTAGCCGCACTGGCTCGCCGTGTCTACGATAAAAATGAGCGCAACAAAATCAACGGCGGGCTGCGTTTACCCGCCGTTTTTTAGTTCTTGACATTCCATGCCGTCAGTTACCGCAGTGAAAGTATTGAACTTTCATCCAAACCTGTGTATTTCATGATCGTTTTGGTGGTGAAGCCGTCCGCGAGCATTGTACGAGCGACCTCAAAAGCCTTTTCCTCCATGCCTTTCTCCTCACCTATCATCATAGCTTCCTCTTTCTCGATTTCAGCCACGTACTGTTCGAGCGGTATAGTCCGCAATTTGAACGCCTCCTTCAAACCCTCGCTTATTCCGGGATCGCTTAGTCGGAATATCCTGCCCGCAAACTCCAGGATGAATTTTTTCTGCCTCTTATCATAACCCTCTTCCCCCGACGCATTCAAGAGTTCCCACGCGTATTTTTCGCGGAGCGCCACGTCGTCCCCGCTTTCGAGCGACAGCCGGCCGGCGTACACCACGCGCGCGAAAGGGCGTTTGTCATTCCGCAGTGCCTCCAAGCTATAGCTTGGGACGTGGAACGTCCTGAATTTGATCGTAGCTTCCATGCCGTAACACGAGACCGTGTACGAATTAACGTCTTTGGTGCTGCCGGTATACACGACAAACCCCGTAACCTTGTCTGCCGGCCGGGACGCCATGAGCCGTACCAAGGAGTCGAACATGCGGGCGGCGAAGTTTTTTTCACCCCTTTCGCCTTTTTCGTCGTCGTGCTGCTGTTCAACCACGCAAGCGATGCCCCAATCTTCCCCGCCTTTCACAGGGACGTTAAGAAATACGTCCGAAACGAGCATCCCCTTGTCTGAATTGGAACCTTTCACCGGCAGTTCCATCCCGCTTATGGCAGTGACTTCTCTCGACGCGTCCATGTCGGAGGCGAGGTCTGGCATGAAATAGGCTATGGCGTCCTTAGCGCCGTCCGCGATAGCCAGCTTCCACGCGATATCCCGCCACTTATGCGGCTTCCCGGTCATTTGCGACGCCGCCCATTGTTATGCCAAATTTTCAGAATGACAACCGCCCCCTCTTCTTGGCGTTATTATAGCAAGTCCGAAGCGGTATTATCATGGCCCTGCTTTATGAACCACCTGTCCCGAAGCGATGGCCCGCCGTAAGCCTGTCTGCGCAAAATGAGCAATCGGGGATGGCTATATGGCCTTTCCCCGGTTGTGTTACAGGCCCATACGGTGCGGCTCTGCTCACGTCTCCGCATGGGCCAATTGATGGCTTTTATTTTACGGGCGGGTTTACCACTTCTTTCAACGCTTTGCCCGCTCGGAATACAGGGACGGTTTTCGCGGGGGTATTGGTTACCACCTTTAGCTTTTGAGGGTTGTGACCTTTCTGAGCAGCACGGCGTCACGTCTCGAACGTGCCGAAACCTACCGCTTGAACCTTCTCGCCCTTTGCCAAGATCGTTTTGATGGCCTCGAAAAATGCGTCTACCACAGTCAATGCCTTCGCCTTTGTTAAACCCGCCGTTTTTGCCACTTCGTTCGCCAATTCCACCTTTGTCAATTCACGTCACCCCTGCTGTTTTATTTTGCCTCTCCGTGCCGGGAGTTGTTCATGTTTCCAGCCGCATGGAGAACCAAGGCAAC
>JAISYM010000125.1 GCA_031269875.1 Synergistaceae bacterium | reverse complement strand
TGTAGTATGTCGGTATCCTCGCTGACATTGTACGGCAAAGATATTATCGACGAATCGCAAAAACGTTTCATGACGTTTTGTGCCTTTCGCAGAAAGGAATAGTCATAGAAATGGAATTAATGATGGACGACGGAGATGGACTCTCTGAGGCGCTTTACTATCTCCCGTCCGCGTTCAGTCTCCAGATAATCATATGTGCTTTGCGGAACCATGCTTCGTACAGCGTCCATATCGCCGTCGTGAATCGCTTGGCGAACCAGCGACGCGCTTATCGGCTGACCGTCCAGTTTGGCGCGTTCCGCCTCGACACATTCAATCCCGGACTTTGGCAGTTCTTCTCTCATAATCGAGTTATAAAGTCCCGTCACCCTGCTCGACGGTTCCGTCCCTACGTAGCGTCTGGATATTCCCATCGCGGACGCTATTTTCTTGAATATGTTCAGGTCGAGATGCGCCTGTGCGGCTACAGCTTCGTCGTCGTCTTTCAGAAAATACGACGGAAATACGGCGGACGATATCATGTAACTGCGCGTCTGGTGCAGCGTTACGTTTTGCAGGCTAAAGACGCCCCGCTCTACGAGCTCGTATCTGTCGGCAAACGGAAAGAACGAGGCGTCCTCAGAGACGACGAAGATGTGTACGAAGCGGTTCTCCGATGACGCGCGCTCGATCAGATACCGGTGTCCGAGCGTGAACGGGTTGCAGTTCATCACTAGCGCGGAGGCTTCTCCGTCCCGTTTGTACGCCGACAACTCGCGGACAAATGAGGGGAAGCCGTCCCGCCGGTTCTCCATGAATGTCACAAGGTTCAGCCCTGACGCTATTTCGTGAAAACCCATATCCCCGAAGTATCGCGCCTTGTCCTGCCTCGTATACAGAAAGGCGTGGGTGACGCCGTTATCGGCCATGCGCTCCAGGAGCCTGGAAATTATCGTCCCGAGCAGACCTCCGCCCTGGCGCGCTCCGTCCACCGCCACGCATCGGATGGTGTTGGCCGAACATGAGCCCGTCGCGATGAGGTTATCGTCCCCGTCGTACATTCCAATGGTGTAATCGACGTTGCGGTCACGCCTGACGCCCTCCCGCGCCAGCAGTTCGCTCAACTGTTCGTTTTCGCGCTTGCCGTCTCTGATTATTCTTACTGTGGGGTATTCGTGCATGTCACGCCTCGCGCATATTGTTTTATTTAATTCCTATTTTGACACTTGACACATTATACAAGAGTCAGCATAATAGCGCCAGTTTCTATACTGTATACTGAATACTATATCCTGAACACAAAAATAAAAGAGGCGAAAACATGGGATCCCTTGAGGCGATAACGCATCTCCAGTCCATAGGTGAAGTTGTTTACGACAAATTAAAGGCGGCGGTTATGTCCGATGTGTTCAAAAGAGGAGAGAGGCTCGTCGAGCTCGATATAGCCACGAAACTCAATGTAAGCCGCACCCCTGTGCGCGCCGCGCTGCAGCGCCTCGAAGCTGAAGGGTTGCTGGAGTCTGGCGCCGGGCAGGGTTTTTTCGTGAAGGAGTACTCTGCGGATGACATCAGGGAGATATATCTCATCAGGCAGTCGCTCGAAAGCCTGGCCGCGGAGTACGCCGCTCGCAACGCTACGGAAGCGGATATTGAGAGTATCAGCGGTTTGATCGATGAGATGGAGAGCGCTTACGGCAATCCGGACATAAGCCAATCCGAGATATTTGAACTCCACAAGAAATTTTCGGAGGCTTACCACCGCGCCTCGCACATGCCGACGCTCGTGCGCCTGATCGCGTCGCTTAACGAACAGATGACGCACTTCAGGCGCGTCTCCCTGAACAGCGCAAAGAGGAGAGCTTTGGCGCTCGACGAACATAAAGGAATGATGGAAGCCGTGCGGAGGAGAGAACCCGAGCTTGCGGCTGAATTGACGAGAGTCCATATAGTTAACGCGCGTAACGCCTATTTTATGGAAAGGCCCATTCATTCTCAGGAGCCTGAAAGATGAAGATTTAAGGAAACGCCGATTAATTCGCCTAAACGACTGAACCGGCGCGCGTATGGGGCATTTAATTGTTCGATCAATCAATCAATATACGTAGGAGACGAGCGAAGGATGGACATTAAAAGAGGGGCCGTGTCAGGTACCTTGGAGTCGAGCGACGTTCAAGTCACAATCGAGCCGGCCGCGAACGGAATATGGCTGGAATTGTCCAGCAGCGTTATGAACCAGTACAGCAGGCAGATCAGGCAGGTGGTGCTCAATACGCTGAGTAATCTTGGCGTGGAACGCGCGAATGTCACCGTAGTGGACAGAGGGGCGCTCGACAGCACGATCAAAGCCCGCGTGGAGTGCGCAGTGTTCAGGGCTTCCGAATGGGAGGGGGCGATCCCGTGGCAGGGACTTGTGAAGTGACGTCCGATCCCAAAAAACGCTTGCGGCGCACGATGCTGTTTCTGAACGCACAGCGTCCAAGCCTCATGAAGGACGCGTATATATACGGGCCTGACTCCGTGATTCTCGATCTCGAGGACGCCGTGTCGGAAAATCAGAAGGACGCCGCCAGATTTTCGCTCTACAACAATCTCAGGTCGATAGATTACGGCACTGTCGAGCGCATAGTCAGAATCAACGGGCTCGATACCCCGCATTGGCCCGAGGACGTTCGCGCTTCGGTAGCGGGCGGGGCCGACGGTATACGCATCCCAAAGTGCGAGCGCGCTTGCGACGTGAAGCGGATAGAGGCGGCAATAGAGGACGCCGAGAGGGAATTTTCGCGCGAGCCGGGATGTACGCTGATCATGGCGGCTATCGAGAGCCCCAGAGGTGTGCTGAACGCCCTCGATATATGCGAGTCCTCAGAGAGGCTATTCGGTGTAGCCATATCAGGAGGCGACTTCCGCGCCGCGATGCGGACGAAGTACTATCCCAGCGGAGTGGAGATGGCCTCGGCGCGCGGGAATGTCTTGCTCGCGGCAAGGGCGGCGGGAGTCCAGTGCTTCGATACTGTTTTTACGAACCTGGACGACATGGACGGTTTCAGGGCGGAAGTAATAATGAACAGGGAGATGGGCTTCGACGGCAAATCTATCGTAAACCCGAGGCAGATAGCGATAGTACACGAGATATTCACCCCCACCGACAAGGAAATCCGCGAGGCCCTGCGCGTAGTAAGGGCTCTCAGGCAAAACGCGGACGAGGGCGTGGGGGTATTTTTGGTAGATGGGAAGATGATCGACGCGGCGTTTTTGTCCGGCGCGGAACACACCATCGCGCTTGCGCGCGCGAGCGGTGTTTTGGGGGAGGCGTTATGAGATGAAGAACGCGGTCGGGCGCGATATTCCGGATTTCCTTCTCCAAGGCGGCAGAGAAGTGTTCCAGGGCAATAATTACAAGGACGGCGCGATTTACACAAAACCAGGCCCGACAGTCAGAGCCGCGGTGAAGCCCGAGGAGAGCAAGATACTGCCCTCTATTCGGGACGCGATCGAGCTGTGCGGCTTGAAGGACGGGATGACTGTCTCCTTCCATCATCATTTCAGGGATGGCGACTACGTCGTAAACATGGTGGTGAGGGAGATAGAGTCGCTGGGCATAAAGGACATAACGATCGCCGCCTCATCGCTGGGGGATGCGCATGATCCGTTAGCCGCCATGATAGAGTCGGGCGTGGTCACAGGCATCCAGACGAGCGGCATAAGGGGTAAAATCGGGGACGCTGTCTCAAACGGCAAATTGAAGGGCAGAGCCATTTTGAGATCTCACGGCGGAAGGGTTCGCGCCATAGAACAGGGAGAGCTTCACATAGACGTGGCTTTCATCGGCGCCCCGACGTCTGATGAGTACGGAAACGCGCGCGGCAAGGGCGGCAAGTCGGACTGCGGCGTCCTGTCGTACTCCGTGGCGGACGCCAAGTACGCCGATCACGTCGTCGTCATTACGGATACGCTCGTTCCCTTTCCAAATCTGCCTCCGAGTATCGACGGCGTTGACGTGGATTACGTAGTAGTCGTGGATGAGATAGGCGACCCGAAGAAGATAGCGAGCCAGGCGCTCAGGATGACCCAGGACCCGAGGAATCTGATGATGGCGGAGAACTGCGCGCGCGTCATGGCCGCCACGCCGTATTTTAAGGACGGTTTCTCCTTCCAGACCGGGGCGGGCGGTCCTTCCCTTGCCGTGAATCGTTTCCTTGAATCTATTATGACGGAGAGGGGAATCAAAATGCGGTGGGCGCTTGGCGGCATAACGAAGCCCACTGTCGATCTTTTAAACAAGGGCCTGATAAACTGCGTCGCCGACACCCAGGATTTTGACGTGGCGTCGGTCCAATCCGTACACAGCACCCCAGGACACTATGAAATATCGACGTCGCAGTACGCCAACCCCGTGAACAAGGGCGCGTTTGTAAATAAGCTGGATTTCGTGATCTTGGCGGCGCTGGAGATAGACGTCGATTTCAACGTAAACGTAGTCACCGGCTCCGACGGGGTGCTGCGCGGCGCTCCAGGCGGACATCCTGACGCGGCGGGCGGCGCGAAATGTACGATCATAGTGGCCCCGCTTGTGCGCGGGCGCATCCCAACGGTGTGTGACCGCGTCGTAACGGTGACGACGCCCGGCGAATCCATTGACGTGCTGGTAACTGATTATGGAATTGCCGTCAACCCCTCGCGCCCCGACCTTGCTGACGCGCTCGTGTCCGCCGGCATTCCGCTTGTTACAATCCGGGATCTCAAAATGAAAGCATATTCCATAGTCGGCACGCCCGACGATGTCGAATTTGACGACAGAATCGTGGCCGTCATGGAAGCTCGTGACGGAACCATCCTGGACGTGGTCAGGCAGGTCAAGAAATTCGATCTCGATATCAGCGATGCGGGGGTGTTTGACTTCAAAATAGTATGAGCGCTGCGGCAGTAAGGGGTGGCTTTGTCAGCGGTTTGATAGTGGTTTGAAATCAAATTGGCATGAGGCGAAGCCTGTGATCGGAGAGTTCTCTCTTTGCGTTTGGAAGGGGATAGTATTGTGCGTAAAATATTTTTAATGATATTGACGGCAATCTTTGTGTCTGTGTCAGCAGCGGCTTTCGCTGCCGCGGCGTACCCGAGCAGAAACTTTGAATGTATAGCGCCCGCGGGGCCTGGCGGCGGCTGGGATACCACGATGCGCATGGTCGCGAAGGTTTTGACTGAGAAGAAGTTCATAACTACCGCTATGCCAGTCTCTAACCGCCCCGGCGGCGGCGGTGGCGTAGCCCTCGAGTATATCCAGAGGAAGAAGGGCGATCCTTACCTCCTCACGGTGTTCTCGCCTCCCCTCATCCTCATCAACCTGACCGGCCAGACGCAGCTCAGTTACGAGAACCTCACGCCTATCTCCATGCTCATAAACGACTACGGCGCGTTCGGCGTGCCGAAAAATTCCAAGTTCGCCAACATCGGGGAGATATTCGAGGCGATCAAAAAGGATCCCAAGAGCGTCAAAATCGGCGGCACATCGTCGATGGGCAGCATGGATCACATTCAATTTTTGGTAGCGGCAAAGGCCGCCGGAATCGAGAACCTCAAGGACATCCCATATATAGCGTTCCAGGGCGGTGAGGGCCTTGCCGCGCTCATGGGCTCGCACATAGACCTCCTCTCGACCGGAATGGCCGAACTCGTCGGCCCCAAGGAGTCCGGCGATATCAAGGTGCTGGCGCTGACCGCTCCAGCCCGCGTCCCAAGCGGCCCGCTCTCCGATGTACCGACGCTCAAGGAGTCAGGGATTGACGCGGAGTACATAAATTGGCGCGGCATTTTCGGCGCCCCCGGTATGCCGGAAACCGAGCGCGCGTTCATGGAAAACGCTCTCAAGAATATGTCGGAGACACCGGAGTGGAAGGCGATCTGCGAGCGCAACGGCTGGGCGCCCGTATATATGAACACTGGCGATTTCAACGCGTTCCTCGATCTGCGCAACGCGGAGGCGAAATCCCTTCTGCAAGAGATAGGGATGCTTACCACGAAATAGGTATAAAAATGTTGCGTGACCGCAATATTTTCTAGTGTGCGGTCACGTAACCGGAGTATTATCAGCCGGTGCGTCCGGCACAGTCAAGGAGGAATTTATTTTGAGACCGAACGCGTGGGTCGCGATCACATCGATAATATTTGGGCTGGCTTATGGGATTCAGGCGGCCAGTCTTCCGAGAGCGCCAATAGGCAACCCGATGGCGCCGATATATTTCCCGATGGGGCTTGCGATATTGATGGTCTTCTTTGGCGCGCTGCTCTTTTTCTTCGAAGCGCGCAAGGGTTTGAACAGCGACGACAAGAGCAAGCGCCCAAAATTTCATTTCTCCAGCATGAAGCTGATACTCGTGGTTATTGCCCTCTGCCTGCTCTACACTGTGACATTCGACAGCCTTGGCTTTGTGTTTTCCACGATGATCTTCCTGATGGCGATGCTCACGTTCATAAACGGCAGGCAGAGGGTCGTGATGAACGCGGTCATAACCCTCTGCTATTCCCTGGGCATTTGGTACATATTCGTAAATATCTTTCAGATCGTCCTGCCGGCGTCCCCGCTGGGAGTATTGTAGACTGGATTTGAGGTAGAAAAAATGGGAGAGATAGCGGGTCACCTTTTAAACGGTTTATCTATCGCAATGACGCCGAACAATGCTATGTGGCTGGTTATCGGCTCTGCGCTGGGGACGGTACTGGGGATGCTCCCCGGCCTCGGCCCCACCACCGGCATCGCGCTGCTCCTGCCGCTCACGTTCAACATGGAGCCGACCACGGCACTGATCGCCATGTGCGCGATCTACTACGGCGCAATGTTCGGCGGGTCGCGCAGCTCCATCCTGCTGAACGTGCCCGGGGACGGCGCGGCGGTCGCATCCTGCTTCGACGGATACCCGATGGCTCAGCAGGGCAGAGCGGAATCGGCCCTTGCCATATCAGCGATAGCATCCTTCATCGGAGGAATTTTGTCGACGATCGCGTTCGTATTGATCGCCATCCCGATGGCGCGCTTCGCCCTCAGATTCGGACCGCCCGAGTACTTTGTGCTGATGATATTCGCGCTTGCGGCGACCGCCGCCATATCGAAGGCTGCGCTCCTGAAGGGTTTAATCGCCATGATCCTGGGATTGATGCTTTCGACCGTGGGGCTGGATCACCAGTCCGGCATGCCCCGGTTCACATTCGGCTTGAGCGAACTGCAGGGCGGTATAGACTTCGTAATAGTGATTATCGGCATCTTCGGCATAGGTGAGGTGTTCGAGAACCTGGAGCACATCGCGCGCGCCGTCGCGAGACCTGTTCAGACGAAGTTCGGCCGCATCTGGATAAGCATGGAGGAATGGAAGCGCTGCATGTGGCCGATTCTCCGCCAGACCCCCGTAGGGTTTCTCATAGGCATCCTCCCCGGAGCCGGCGGCACGATAGCGGCAATGATGTCCTACAACAACGAGAAGCAGATATCCAAACACCCCGATGAGTTCGGCAACGGCGCTATAGAGGGCTTGGCCGCGCCGGAGGCCGCGAACAACGCCTGCTCCGTCGGCGCGATGATCCCGATGTTCACGCTGGGCGTCCCCGGTTCAGGGACGACCGCTGTCATGTTGGGCGCGCTGTTGATCATGGGCTTGCAGCCAGGGCCGCTCCTCTTCCAGCAGCATCCCGACATAGCGTGGGGTGTCATCGCGAGCATGATCCTGGGCAACTTCGTGTGCGCGCTGATCAACCTGCCGCTCGCGGGCCTGCTGGTTCGCGTGCTCGCGGTGCCGGGGCGCATCCTCTACCCCATCATCGTGGTACTGGCGTTTCTTGGCGTTTACACGATCAACTTCGCCGTAGCCGACTTCGTCCTTCTGACGGTCCTAGGCTTCGTCGGGTATCTTATGAAGAAGTTCAAGGTTCCGACGGCGCCGCTGATACTGGCTTCCGTCGTCGGAGGCATGATGGAGGAGACGTTCAGGCAGTCCATGATGCTGACAAGTACGTCGTTCGGGATCTTCTTCCGTTCGCCGATATGCATCGTGCTGTGGGTGCTGACAGTCGCCTCGATAGCCTGGCCGTTTATATCCGAGGCCAGGGCGCGGAAAAAACACGAAGCAGCCGCCGCGGCGCGATGACCGTATAAAATCGAATATGACTATCAAATTGTCTCAGGTAAAGAGATGGCGGGCCGGCGAACGAACGCAGCGAATCGGCGGCCGACATTGATGACGGGCGAGCGAATCAGCTCAGGACAGAGGTGTATGAGCGATCCGATTCGCGGAGTGAGTCGCCGGCCCGTCATCTCTGGTTCATCATTATGAGACAATTGCATAGTCATAAATCACAATCAATTTTTTGCTCTGGC
>JAISYM010000085.1 GCA_031269875.1 Synergistaceae bacterium | reverse complement strand
ATGACCGCCTCCTCGGCCAACGGAGTGGCGCTCATGCACGAAATTTTTCCGATAGCGGCCTCATTCAGGGCGCCTATCGTATTCGGCCTCGTCAACAGGACTTTGGGCGCGCCGCTCAATATCCATTGCGACCACTCCGACAGCATGCCGGAGCGCGATTCCGGATGGATTCAGATTTACTGCGAGGACGCGCAGGAGGCCTACGAAGCGGCGATTCTGTCGGTTCGCCTCGCCGAGCATCCCGACGTGCTCACTCCGGTTTTCGTCTGTCAGGATGGCTTCATCACCAGTCATTGTTACGAGGCGGTCGAATTTCTTCCCGACGACGCCGTGAGTAAATTCGTCGGGGTGAGGAAACCGCTTTACCCTCTTCTCGACGTCGATAACCCCGTGTCTTACGGCTCGTTCGTCATGTCCGAGGACTATTTCGAGATGAAGCGCGGCCAAATAGAGGGGCTTCGCAATGTAAACCGCGTCCGCGCGGAACTGTCGCGCGAGTTAGCGGCCCTCACCGGCAGGGAATTCGCGCCTGTGGAGCGTTATATGACGGATGACGCCGAATATGTCATCGTGATAATGGCTTCCGCCGCCGGAGTGGCAAAGGACGTGGTCGACGCGCTGCGCGGCAGGGGCATAAAAGCCGGCTGTCTGCGAGTGCGGATGTTTCGCCCGTTTCCGGCCGGCGAGGTAGCGTCGGCACTCGACGGGAAACGCGCCGCAGCCGTCCTCGACAGGAGCGTGTCTCCCGGAGGAACGGCGCCGCTCGCCGCCGAAGTGCGTTCGGCCTTGTACGGCCTCGCGCGCCGCGTTCCGGTGCACGGTTATATTTTCGGGCTGGGTGGCAGGGATTTTTTCCCGCACGACGCCGAAGCGGTGTTCGACGATCTGATAAACGGCAGAGATCCAGGCGACGACTGTTACATCGGTTTGAGAGATAAATTCACCGCGGGGGGGCTCGACTGATGGACAGGATAAATCTGAAGAAACTGACCAACCGTTCAAACGCGCTCTGCGAGGGGCACCGGATGTGTCCCGGCTGCGGCGCCCCCACCGCTTTGCGTCAGGCTTTCATGGCGATAGACGATCCTGTGGTGGTGGTGGGAGCCACGGGGTGTCTGGAGGTATCGACGACGGTGTATCCTTTCAGCGCGTGGCGCGTCCCTTTCCTTCACATAGCGTTCGAGAACGCGGGCGCCGCGATCTCTGGCGCGGAAAGCGCGGGGAAGGCGCTCAGGAAAAGAGGGGCGTGCCGGGAAAACATAAAATTCGTGGCATTCGGCGGGGACGGGGGCACTTACGACATTGGCCTGCAGTCGCTCTCCGGGGCGCTCGAGCGTGGGCATGATATAACCTACATCTGTTACAACAACCAGGGTTACATGAACACCGGCGCGCAGCGGAGCGGGGCGACGCCGCGCTCCGCGTCGGCCACCACGTCTCCCGCCGGTTCGAAGTCGTCCGGCAAACCGCAGCGTGCCAAAAACCTCACCGAAATAGCCGTATCGCACGATATCCCCTATGTAGCGCAGACGACGCTTCACAGCCCTACAGACCTGGCGGCCAAGGTCAAACGCGCCGTGGAGACTCCCGGGCCGGCGTTCGTAAACGTTTTGGTTCCCTGCCCGCTTTTCTGGAAGACGGACCCCTCGGACCAGGTCGAAATTTGCCGGCTCGCCGCCGACACGAGGTTTTGGCCGGTATACGAGGTAATTGACGGCGTATATAAACTGTCCTACGACCCAAAGCAGCCGAAGCCGGTGGAGGAATTTCTGCGCGCCCAGGGCAGGTATGCGCACCTCTTCAAAAAAGACGCGGACACATTCCGTCTCCTCGCCTCCGCGCAGGAGGACATCGATAGGGATTGGGAGAGGTTGAAGCGCAAATGTGAGTGGGACCGCTTTAAATTTCAGCCAAATTAACGAGAGCCCTAAATCCATCAATAACAAGGATTTAGGGCTTTTTCATAAAGCGGTATGGAAAACTTACAGCACTCGATGAAGAAAAGTTAAAACACAAAGAACTGCTTGACAGGATAGCGAGGATGAAAATTTCCTGAAAAAATCACACATTATCTGTTATCAAAATCTCACACGGTGTTTTGGAACCGCCGCGGGACGTGTTAAAATAATCCAGTGGATGCTTCGATAGCCGGAGGGGTGCGTTTGCAAAATTCGAAAGGCTCCGCCCTCATAAGCAGATTGAAGCAGAGCATCGCGCCTTTTATTGTGTTGCTGTGCTTTTTCGTGGTGCTGGCGGCCATGGTGATATGGCCTCTCGCCTCGGCGCTCGCTTGGGCGGCCGTCTTGTCTTTTTTCACCTATCCGCTCTATCGCTTCATATATCACAAATTGATGCGAGGACACTTTTCGTACATCGCGTCCGGCATAAATACGTTTCTGATACTGTTTCTGCTGGTACTGCCCATGTTCGGCCTGATTGCGGCGGTGGTTCGGGAATTGGGGTATTTTTACCAATTCTTCGTGGAATGGTTTCCCACAGTGAGAGGACGTCCGTTGAGCGCGGTTTTGCCGATACCACATCTCGACTGGCTTCTGTCGAAATATCCGGACTTCTTCGAACTGCCCATGTGGAGCGACATGGCGGCGAACCTTCCGGGCATCATCACGTCATTCATGACCAAACTGTCGGGACAGATACTGGGCAACGCGTTTCAGCTCGGTTTCAACCTGCTCGTCATAACGGTCGGCACGTTTTTTCTCACCCACGACGGAGAGAGTTTCGCCCGTTTCGCGAGGGAGATACTGCCCCTCTCGGAGACGGAGAAGGATGTATTCTTCTCGCGTGTCAAACAGATGCTCTACGCGATTTTTTACGGGATAATCATGACGGCCGGGATTCAGGCGGCGCTTGGGGGGCTTGGGTGGTGGTTCGTAGGGTTGTCGAATCCGGTGCTTTTCGGCTCGCTGATGTTTTTCCTGGCCATGCTGCCGTTTGTGGGGACTCCGATGGTCATGGTACCGGGAGCCGTTTATCTTTTCGCATCCGGCGACGTGAAAAACGCGGCGATTCTCCTCGCATGGAGCATTCTCGTCGTCAGCTCGATCGACAATCTGCTGAGACCGCTTTTTATATATGAGGAGACGAACGCTCATATTCTCATGATATTCACGGGCCTCCTCGGAGGAATTTACACCTGGGGCTTCTTAGGCCTTTTCATGGGGCCGTTGATACTGTCGGTAGCTTACTTCATGCTTCGCCTGTACCACACCGCGACATTTACGCCGGAAGCGGGAATGCCTCCGGCGGATGAACCGGATAAACCGAACGGCGCGCCGGGCACAACGGCCCCTAAAACTTAAGGATTGTTCAGTTGGGCTACAATATTCAGAAAAACGCTCACAAGCTTGTCATGTCTCGCGTAAAGCTCGTCCCCCGGTTGAGCGGCGTTACGAAGCGCCTGTTCGTCGTCTATCAGTTTTCCCAATAGCCGTATCTCCTCTTTGTAGTCACGTCCCTTGGACTCTCCGGCCTGGCCCTGTTCCGCGATAGAGTGTTTGAGTTCCGACACCTGCCGCGAGAGCGAATCCCGTTCTTCCACCAGGCGTTTGAAACGGTCGCTCAGACGGGCGTATTGTTCCATCAATTCTTCGTGTTTTTGCTGCGGGACCATTTCGAAGGACACGCTCTGCGGCGCCGGCGCGGAAGATTCTATCTGCGGCGGATATACCTGCCCTTGTGCCTGTGCATGAGCCTGAGCGGTCGTCTGTATTTGCGCCTCAATCGGTATTTGCACCGGTTCTTCTCGAGGCTGCGCCGGGACCTGCAATATCTGTTCCGGCGCAGGCGGTTCCTGCGCTGTGTTGTTAATCGGCGTCTTTACAGCGGCCACCGCGGCCGCGACTGAAGCCACCGCCGGACCGTGAGCCTTCGGCGGCGGGCTGGGCGGCTGGTAAGCGGTCAATTCCCTGAATTCTTGTTCGGTCATCCCTTGATGCCCTCCCATGGTGAAATTAACATAATTATCGCGCAGAGCGGCGAAATGTCAAATGTTAAAATTTTAAGAGAAGATTCCCCTTGAGGGAAATTGGCTGAATTTATTACTGAACCACAGGCATGAACCTTTATAGCTCCCGCTGGTTGGACTTTGCCTCTGAACAACCAGCGTGAGTAAGCGCTGATCAATTAATCAGCCTGAACTTTCCTTGGTTTTCAGTAATCCTTCCTCTCCGAGGCTTCCCTCATCAGATAGTTCGAATAGTCGTGCACTACCGGTTTGTAGGGTTCGGCGAAGAGGGGGGAGCTTATCACGAAGTCGGCGGTCGATTTGTTGCATGCGATTACGGTGTTGTAAACGGTGCAAAGGCGCACCAGTGCTTTGACGTCGACGTCGTGCGGCTGTGTTGTCATCGGATCCGTGAGGAAGACCAGTATATCGAGATTTCCCTCGGTTATGAGAGCTCCCATCTGCTGGTCGCCTCCCAGAGGACCCGATTTGAGGCACGTCAGGCTGAGACTGAGTTTCGGGAATTCCCTCTCGAACATCTCAGCTATGAGCTTGCCGGTGGTGCCGGTGCAGATTATCCTGTGAGGGGCCAGTGTCACCGCGTTGAAACGCACCCAGTCGAGCATGTCCTGTTTTCGCGCGTCGTGAGCCACCAACCCTATTTTCTTGATTTTTTCCATCAAACTTCACTTCCTGTCGTGTTTTGTTTCGTCCCGCGCAGGCGTCAGTCGGCCATGGCGGACAGTATTCTGTCATATATGCCGGTGTTCTCGTATTCTCCGGCGAAGGATTCGGATTTTATTCCGGCGGCCGACACGGGCACCTTTTTGCCGGTGTGTCCGAACGTCGACCAAGTGATACCGCAGTGCGCGTTCGAGGACGCCATGCAGGCGATCGTGAACGGGTCGTATGCGGAGTACAGTTTGTCGTAGTTCGCCGCGGCGGATTTTCTGCTTTTGGCGGCCATCGCGCTCAGCTTGAACGCGCGTTCGATATCCGGCGCGGCGGCTATCCATGGCCCGAAAAATTTTTTCGCGGTGTTCACGTAATCGGCCATTTTTTCGCCCTTTTTGGGGGAGACGCGCCGCTCGAAAACGGCGTACGAGCCTTGCTGCAGCGAGAGCGTATCGTAGACGGCGTTTTCCGCATGATCAAGGGAGGAGAGCGCCATACCCCCAGTCTCGTGGTCGCCCGTGACCACTATCAGTGTCGACCCGGGCCTCGTCTCCATGAATTTGACCGCGCGTTCCACCGCTTCGTCGAACGCCATCGTCTCGCGCACCGTCGCGGCGGCGTCGTGAGCGTGACAGGCGAGATCTATTTTACCCCCTTCCACCATCATGAAAAAACCGTCACGGCCGTCGAGCGTCTCGATTCCGTAATCCACTAGATCGGCCAGGGACGGGCCGCTTCTTTCGTCGATGACCCACGGCATGTATCCGTTCGACGCCCTGGGGTGCACGGCTATCACTTTATCCGCTATGGGCGCGCCGAGATCGCGGGTCACCGCGTATCCCTTCGACGACGCTATCCCGTAAAGATCGGCGCTTTTTTTGTCGCGCCCTTTGGGGTTTCGGAAACCGCCCCCGCCGAAATACTCGTATCCGCTGCCGGTCAGTTGAATCCCCAAGGAATAATGTTCGGTCCTTTTTCCGGCGTGCCCGTAGAAGGCAGCCGGAGTAGCGTCCTGAAAGAACGACGACGTGACGATGCCCGTCTTCATGCCCTTTCGGTGAGCCATTTCGGCGATCGAGACGTAATTTTCGCCGGATTTGGGGTTCATCGCCACCACTCCGTTCCGCGCCTTGTGCCCCGTCGCGAGCGCGGTGCCCGCCGCGGCGGAGTCCGTGATGCCGGAGAGCGAATCAGTTTCGATGAATCCCTGCACCGGCAGCAAATTCATCGCGAGCTGAGCCTCGCGGGGAGTGACGTCGCCGCGCGCCTCCCTCATGCCAGCCAGATACATTTCAGCGGCGTTTCTCTGCGCCGTCCCCATTCCGTCCCCTATGAAAAGAAATATATATTTCGCGGCGCCGTTCGCGGGCGCGGCTTCGAATCCGGCGAGCAAGACCACCGCAAGGAGAAGCGCCGCGAGGCGCGGCATGATTTTTTTTACCGAAATTTCTCGCATAAAATAAATCCTTTCCGCATTTAAAATTGACGAAACGCCCTTTGATGGTACAATTAAAAGTGCGTTTCCCGTCACGTGTTATTATATTCTATAATGTTCATTTGGACATGCGTCAATTTAAACCGTCCAATCGGAGGGATGCGAGTTATGGGGTTTACTGTGAATGTAATCGAGGGCGATAAAGTTCAGAAAATATATTCCGACACGCCGATAATGGGACACGAGGTACTGTCGTTCACGGATACCGACGCCAGGGGTCCGGGGCTCGTCATGGCGTGGCGGGTCAACAAAATTCTGCGCCCCATGAGCTGGGTCATCGACGACGAAGCCGACGTGGAATTCGTGGACACGTCGACATTCGAGGGGGCCGAAATCTACAGGAGCACGCTGACGTTCCTTCTGGCCCTCGCCTGCAAGAGGGCGCTCGACCGGGACGTGTCCGTGAAATATTCGATGAGCGACAGTTATTACTGCGAATTTCAAAAGGGACCGGCCACCGAGGAGCAGATCGCGCGCGTGAGGGAAGAGATGGAGAAGATGGCGGCCTCCGCGCTCCCCATCCAGCTTGCCACGCTCCCCCTGGACAAAGCCCGCAGGATATTCGAGCGCCAGGGCAGCGGTGACAGGGCAAGGCTCATTCAATGCACGGGAGCCGACCCGGTCATGCTCTACAGGTGCGCCGGCATATACGGCTATTTCGGCGTCCCGCTGGCGTCGTCCACCAGCGTCATAAAAACGTTCGATCTCAACTTCTTCGCGCCGGGGTTTTTGCTGCGGTTTCCGTCGATAACGGCCCCTGACGCACTTCCCCCGCTTCAGGTCGTGCCGAAACTGATGGATGTGTTCCGCGAATACTCGAACTGGCTCGACGTATTGGGACTCTCCACCATGGACAGCCTCCACGAGCGCGTGGCGAGAGGAAAATCGCTCGAACTGATACTGATATCCGAGGCGTTTCACGGCGAGGCCTTAGCGCGCATCGCGAACAGCGTAATCGGACGTCCCGAGGTAAGGCTGCTCTGTCTTGCCGGGCCGTCCAGCTCGGGAAAGACCACCACTTCCAAGCGTCTCGCGATACAGCTCCAGGTGAGCGGCAAAAATCCGATAGCTATCGCGCTGGACGATTATTACGTCGACCGCGACAAAACGCCCCGCGGCGAAAACGGCGATTACGATTTCGAGACGCTGGAAGCCCTCGACCTGGAGCTGATAAACGAACAGATAAACGCCCTCCTGGCGGGCGAGGAAGTTCAGCTTCCGAGGTACGATTTCGTCGCCGGCACCCGAAAACCCGGACGCAAACTGAGGCTCCACCTGAACGACATCCTGATCATTGAGGGCATTCACGGACTCAACGACAAACTCACCGCGGATATCCCTAAGGAAGCCAAACGCAAAGTATTCATATCCCCCCTCACCGGGGTCAATCTCGACGCGCACAACAGGATAGGCACCACGGACACGCGGCTTTTGCGCAGACTGGTGCGCGACTACCGCACGAGGGGGCACGGCCCTGAACACACGCTTCTCATGTGGCCGTCGGTGGTGAAGGGTTCGCACAAACATATCTTTCCTTACGAGGAGGGAGCCGACCTGCTTTTCAACTCATCGCTTGTCTACGAGATATCGGTGATGAAGGGATACGCGGAACCTCTGCTGCGCTCCGTGCCGGAGAACTCCCCCGCATACGGCGAAGCGTCGCGCCTTCTGTCCATGCTCAGTTTCGCGCCGGTCATACCGTCCGATAACGTGCCGAACCTATCCATACTGCGCGAATTCATAGGAGGAGGCTGCTTTGAGGATTGAACGCCGGGGTAGCGTAACGTGCTGATCCTCCATTGCTGCCGCGGTGAAGGCTTCTTCCTCTGGGGGGAGCGCTCGTTCGCGGGCAGGAATTTCAGGGGCAGGCGCCGTCTTACGGGCGCGATACCGGATCATCCGTACGCTCCCGACGCCGAACGCATCCGCGAGGCTTTGTCCTCCGGTGGGTGCGAATACCCTTTCCCGGCCGGCGCCGCGAAAATAGAGCTGAAACTGCCCACCGTCGGCGGCAAATATCCGATCCCGTCGACCCCTCTCCTCGGCGAACTTCCCAAACGATACGCGCGGGCCGCAAACGGAGCGTCCGCGCAAGTCTGGATGGCGGAAGCGGTTCCCGCCGGCGCGGCGGTTTTGGCCGAGACGAGAGAATTTTTCACCTCGCGCGAGACCGTATCGCCCGACGGCAGGTTTCTGGCAAATGGGCTCATGGCCGCGCTCGATCTCTGTTACGTGATGGAATGCTGCTCTTTCGTCGTCTCGATGCTGGAGCGCGGAAGATTTTTGCCCGATATCAGGATGTCGGAGGATAAAAACAGGTACGAATCCATCTGGACGCCGATGCTAGCCGGTGACGACGCCGCGAGGTACCGCAGGCTGCGCGGCGTGATGCCCGATATTCTGAGGACATCGCGCGGCGGGGACGCGCCGGCCGAAACGGTGCTGCGCGATATAATCTCCGATTTCCTCGACGGCCTCATCCGGGACGCATGGACGCAAAAGGGGAGCTGCGACGCGGACGCGTCGTCGCGCAAGGTGATGAAGGCGATAATGAAAAACGCCTCCTGTCCCGCCGAGTACGCCCGCGAGAGGAAACGCCGCGGAAAACTGGTGAACGCGCTGAACCCGCACGCGCTGTGGATTCGCTCTCTCGGCTGGATGGGTGAGACCGACGGCCTGAGCCAGTCACTCGCGTCCATATACCGCGAGGTGAAAGAATGGCGCGGCTGTTACGAGTGGATGGCGCACGTTCCCTTTCAACTGGCGGTGACGCTCTCGGGAAGCGGGAAAAACCCCGGCCATTGGCATCTGGAGTATTCGTCCGTATGCGAGACATCGGGCAGGACGCTCCCGGCGCGCGATGTCTGGAACGCGCCGAGTGACACTTCCGAAGCCGGTTATATGAGGCGCTACACACTTCTCATGCTCGGCCGGATCGGCGCGGTCTTTCCCCCCGTAGAAAGGAGCCTCGAATTGCCCGCTCCCGAGGGGTGCCCGCTGACGCTCGCCGAAACCGCGGATTTTTTGCAAAACCACGCCCCGGAGTTGACGGAAATGGGTGTGAAAGTAATTTACCCAGACTGGTGGAGCGAAAATTCGTCCGAGATGCTCGCGATCCTCGGTACGCGCGGCGAAGATTCATCGTTACGGTGGCGCCTCGCGTGGCGCGGAACCGTTTTGTCGGACAAAGAAAAACGCGCGGTGGTGGACGGCGATTGCCCATTGATTCGCTTGAGGGGGGAGTGGGCGTACATATCGCGCGAGCGCGTCTCGGAACTCATGCTCCGCCTCGGACGTTTACCGGAGGAAATTTCGACGGTCGATGCCATACGTATCGCGATACAGGATCCCTTCATCGACGGGTTTTCGGACATGCCTGAACTCGAATCGATATACGCGGCTCTGCGGAGCGAGGTTCCGCCCGAGATACTCCCAGCGCCGAAAAACATGAGGGGAGAACTGCGCGCTTATCAGGAAGTCGGTTATTCGTGGCTCGCGTTTTTATCGGGGCTCGGCATCGGGGCGTGCCTCGCGGACGATATGGGATTGGGCAAGACGATTCAGACGCTGGCGCTCGTCGAGCGGTACCGCGGCATGGGCCGTCCGCGCCCCGTGCTTCTGATCTGTCCGACATCGGTCATCGAGACCTGGAGGATGGAGGCCGAGAAATTTTTCCCCTCACTGCCGCTTTACATACATCACGGACACGACAGACGGCGAGGCGAGGCATTCGCCCGCGCGGCCGAATCGAGCGCCTTGGTGATGTCGAGTTACGCGCTGCTTCACCGCGACGCCGAATTATACAAAAATGTCGGCTGGCACGGTATCATCCTCGACGAAGCACAGAACATCAAGAACCACGACACGAGGCAGTCGCGCGCCGCGAGAAGCCTGCGCGCCGACTGGAGAATAGCGCTCACCGGCACGCCCATCGAGAATCACGTCGGCGACCTGTGGTCGATCATGGAATTTCTCATGCCGGGCATGCTTGGCAGCAGAAGGCATTTCACCAACCGTTACGTCAAACCGATATCCGCCGCGCAAGATTCCGGCGCGATGGAAAAATTGAGGAACACGGTGCGGCCGTTTATAATGCGCAGGCTCAAGACCGATCCGGCGATAGCGCCGGATCTCCCCCGCAAGATAGAGACGGTGGAGTATTGCGGCCTTAAACGCGAGCAGATGAAACTGTACGCGGCCGTCGCCGGCGAATTCACGAGGGAACTCGATAGCGTGTCCGGCATGAAGAGAAAGGGCCTGGTTCTGGCCGGTCTCACCAGAATGAAACAAATATGCGACCATCCCTCCCTGTTCGCGAAAGACGGGGACTTGGACCCTGAGCGCTCGTCGAAACTGGAAAGGCTTATGTCTCTGGCGGAAGAGATGCACGAGGCCGGCGACGGGACGCTCATATTCACCCAATACGTCGAAATGGGGGAAATCCTCAAGTACCAGCTTCAGGAACGTTTCGGGCGCGAGGCTTTTTTCCTGCACGGCGGGGTGCCGAAGGCAGACAGGGACAAAATGGTGCGCGCCTTTCAGGAGAGCGAGGGGGCGAGATTCTTCGTCCTGTCGTTGCGGGCGGGCGGCGTTGGACTGAACCTCACCAGGGCGAACCAGGTCGTCATGTACGACCGGTGGTGGAATCCGGCGGTCGAGACGCAGGCCATCGACAGAGCTTACAGGATCGGCCAGACATCCAACGTGCAGGTTCATATATTCTGCTGCAAGGGAACGCTCGAGGAACGCATAGGCGACATGATAGCGTCAAAAAAAACGCTGGCGGACAGCGTGATCCTGGAGCGCGGCAACTGGATCACCGAATTGTCCGACAGGGAACTCAAAAAACTCGTCGCGCTCTCACCAAGGATGGCGCGCTCATGAACTTGCCCAAACGCAAAAGAGGACGCCCGCCGGGCATCAGGACCCGTTCGGAATTCGAGAACCCAAGCCCCAGGACGGCAGATCTGATAAACCGCATGTGCGAGGCGGCGTCTCCCAGGCGTATAACCGCTGCCAAAAGAGATGCCAAAAACGGCCGCGTCCTCGACCTCACAATCTCGTCCGGCCTCATCGAGGCCCATGTCCAGGGGAAACGCAAGGCGCCTTACGCGGTGCGGATTTATACAGTACCCCCCCGCAACGGCGCGCTGGATGACGTAGTGAACCGCCTGCGCGAAAAAGCGAAATACAAGGCCGCCCTTCTGATGGGCGCCTCTCCCGGCGATATCGACGACATATTCAAATCATGCGGCATGGCCTTGTCGCTCCACGGCTTCATGAAGAGCAGAAAGTGGTGTGCCTGCCCCGAACAGGGGGATGTCTGCGAGCACATCCTGGCGGTCGTCTGCGTGGCCGCTTCCGCGATCGACCGCGATCCCTTCTTGCTGATGCGCCTGCGCGGTTTGGAAAAGGGGGAACTGTTGGATATATTGTGCGCGCCGGCCAGCGAAAGAATATCGTTCGCCGGCCGCGAGCCCGTCGCGGACGAACCTCAAAAATACGACGCCGAATCAGAACCGGACGCGGGTATCGCGCCTCCACGAGCGGACGCCGGTTTTTACTGCCCGCCCGCGCTGCCCGGCGAGCTGAACGCTCTCGAAACCCTGTCTCCGGAGACGCGCCGCCCCGCCCCTATGCTGGATTTTCCCCTGTGGAGGGGAGACGCGTCGTTCGCCGGCTCGCTCGTTCCTTACTACAAGACGGTCAAAAAATATATCTCGGGCCGGCGGTGACTCGCGCGGGACACAACCTTGTCTATATAAACGCGACCGCGGCTTCCGCGGCGGAGGCAGCGTCCGGAGCATAGCTGTCGGCGCCTATCTGGTCGCAGAAAGCCTGCGTCACAGGCGCGCCGCCGATCATTATCTTCACCCTGTCCCTGGCGCCGGCTTCCTTGAATGCGTCCACCACGCCCTTTATCTCTCCCATGGTCGTAGTGAGGAGCGCGGAACAGCAGACGATAGGCACATCATTTTCCTTCGCGGCTTCCACAAACCTGCTCGCGGGGACATCGACGCCGAGATCAATCATCTCTATGCCGCGGCCCTCCATCATCATTTTCACGAGGTTCTTGCCTATATCGTGCAGGTCGCCCTTCACCGTGCCGATCACGGCCCTGCCCTTCGCCTTTATTCCCTCGGCCGCCAGTCTCGGCTTGAGCACCTCTGCGCCCTTGTTCATGGCACGCGCCGCCACCAGAACCTCGGGGACGAATACCTCGTTGGCCTTGAATTTCGCGCCTATGACTCCCATGCCGGCCAGAAGGCCTTCGTCGAGTATCTTTTGCGGCGGAAGCCCCTCTTCAATCGCTTTTCCGACCAGTTCCACCACGACCTTCGCCTTGCCGTTCTGAAGGTTCTCGCTTATCTCGTTCAGGATATCGGCCATCGTTTCATCCTCCTCGTTCTCATTAATTATAGTATTTAAAAGTTTTGTGAGTCTATATCCCCGGCACTTCGCTCATTGTAGCAGATAACAGCCCGTATAGGTGATCGTCCTGGGGCCGTAGTAATACCCGAGGCCATTTTTCTCACAGACATCGCTCACCAGGAGCCCGAACGCCTCCATCGACGAGACCGACCGCTCGGGGGCAACACATGGGAAATCGGGATAAGTGCACGCGCCGCACACAGCGCACGCGCCGTTGCCGAGCGCGAGCATACCCGAATACTCGCCCGCGAGCTCGTCCCTGAAAGAGATGAAAAGTTTCTTCTGACGCTGCCCCGCCGCTTCCATGGATTCGTAATCGAAGTCGTCTTCCAGTTCTCCCGTGGTCTGTACTATCAGGCCAGTCCGGTACGCGCCCATAGCCCGCGCGTTCTCCTCGATCGAGCCGCACGCCGGCGGACACCTCCAGTTTTTCCCAAAACGGTTGCATTTATCGGCCCGGCACATGTCGCGCACCTCGCTCCGCGCCCTGAGCGTGAATGCGTCGAGCAAAGCGGCGTGCGAAAAACCGTATTTAACAGCTCTCGTCACCAAGTCGTCCATCGCGGCTCCCCTTCAGTTTGAACGAATTTTTCCCGTTATCGTCATGTTATGTGCTTTCACGACGTATTATATATTAACAGCGTTTTTTACGCTATCGTAAAATTGTATTTCCCCGTATTTCTCGATGTGCCGGCAAAAAAACGCGCGATAATTGACGCGACATGGGGTTTTGGTGTATTGTGGCATCGTTCGTTGTAAATGGAGAAACGCCCTTTTGGTACCTCGTCGGGAAACGGATGGATGTGAAAGGACAGGCATGCCGACATTAAAGAATTACTATTTCATTCTGGGAGTCCAAAAAAATGCCTCTCCCGTAGAGATAGAGGCAGCCTACGAAAGCCATTCGGCAGCCGCGGGTTATGACGCGTTCCAGGCCTCCCTGATGCCGGATGTGACCGAGGCTTACAGGTGTCTCAGCGACCCCGCCCTGCGCAGGGAATACGACGACTCCTTCGGAGAGCCGCCTCGCGTATGCTCGTCTGGCAATGTCCACAACTTCAAATCGCACGAATCAAGCGTAACCCTCGAGTTGGAGTTTCAAAAACGCCGCAGGAAGGAAAATTTCCGCGGAGCCGTGCTGAAAAACGTCATCCTGGCGGTGATTTTCCTGGCCTTAGCGGGCGCCGCCATCAATTACGGGCCAAAATATTTCCGGGGGAAAAATATCCCGATAAAAACGGACTCCAGCACGGCGATACCCTTGCCGGCGGCTCCCGGATCCGAACCCCGGGCCGAGCGAGCCGAAGCCGAGACAGACGCCAGGGCCGTCCGTATGGTCGGCGAAAAACCGAAGCCGCGGCCTTACGCCATCCAGACGGGCGGTGTCGTGACGCGTGACCGGTCCGAATGCAGGGCGAAGCCGTCGGAGACATCGGATATAGTCGCGGTGATGCGGAAGGATACGCCCATATTCGTCACGCAGGAAGTGCGCGGCGGCGACGGAAGCGTATGGTACTACGTCACGAACTCGCGGTTCAGGGGATGGGTGAACGGCAGGGACGTGAAGGTGCATAAATTTTAGTTCCGGGACACTTCAGGGCAAATTGCCCATATAGATATATTTGAGCCTCGCGCCGGCTATGTCCCGAAACCTCAGCATCAACGCGGGATCAGTGGGTTCCTCGCGATACTGGTAAGCCGGGAAATACCTCGAGATATGAAGCGGCACGCAGTGAGAGACGCTCGTTATCCACGAGATCATCCGAACGAAATCCCCCTCCGAGTCGCTTATGCCGGGAACGACCAGGTTCGTCAGCTCTATGTGCACCCCGGCGTCGACGAGGCGTCTTATGTTGCGTTTTACCGTTTCGAGAGAACCTCCGAGCTTGGCGTACTTCTCCTCGTCGAACGTCTTTATGTCTATATTCATGGCGTCGACGCGCCTTGCGGCCTCCTCACAGAACGCTTCGCCGAACATTCCGTTCGTCACCATAACCGTGGCTATGCCCTCTTTTTTCAGGACGGCGGAAGCCTCTACTATATACTCCGCCTGCAGCGTCGGCTCGTTATAGGTGTAGGCCACGGCTTTGAGCGAAGAACGCTTCGCCATTTCGGCAAGCTGCCAGGGCATGATCACACGCTCCCTGAGATTGCCCAGCGGATGCGCGATGGTATGGTTCTGGCAGAACGGGCACGTCATATCGCACAGTATGCCGCCCAGCGACAGTATTTGCGTGCCGGGACGCCAGCGGCGCAGGGGTTTTTTCTCTATGGGGTCCACCGCCACCGACACGAATCTTCCAAGATGCGGCGACTTGAAGCCTTCGTCGGTATATCTTCTCGCCTTGCAAAATCCCGTGCCGCCCTTTTTGATCCTGCACCCGTGAAAACAGAGCGAGCACACGGCCGACGCTCCGCCGTCGGCCGGCATCCACCACGCCGGTTCCGTCATTCTTCGGGATACCTCCGCACCGAAAAACGCTCCAGGGTGACGCCATCCGCGCCGCCGAAGATACCGGCCTTGCGCGAAGCTATCTCTATCTGCGCGTCGACCGTGCCGACGCCGTCAAGATCCGGCAGAAGCACGCCGCGACGCGCTCCTTTCGAGACGATCACACCCCATTTTTTGACGTCGAGCATGCTTTTGTCGGGGATTTTCTCAGGTTCGCTCAGCACGTCGACCGAGAACACGACATTATCCAGCTCGGCTTTTTTCATCGGGGGGAAACGCGGGTCGCGGGTGGAGGAAGACACGGCGTTTTCGATGATCTCGATGTCGAGCGAGGGACGGGCGGGCAGTATCGTCCCGATACAGCCGCGCAGGTCTCCCGAGAGGGTCTTTATCGAGACGAAACAAGCCCGGCGGATGTTCCAAAGTTCCGCGCTCTTGTCTACCTCGAGCCCGTTCGCGGGCATGATGCCGCCGCTCAGGTATCGTTCCGCGGCGAGGCGGGCCAACACCACGTAAGGATGATTTTTTTCAATATCCGGCATATCGTTTCGTCGCTCCTTTCAGAAGACGGATATGGCGTTGCAGTAACCAACCCCGTACGGCCCTTCGTACGACAGGACGTCGATCTTCCCGCCCAGTGCGGACACCATGCCGAGCATCGCCAGCACCGAGCGCATGCCGCATTCCCCCGCGTCTTCGATCGCGCGGCGAGACAGGTCGAAGACCGGCGATGGATCGGCTTTTTTAAGGGATTCCACTACCGCCGCGTCGAATTTCTCCCCCATCGGGCTGAAACCCGCCGGAGCGCCCGGTTTCAGCCTGTGCGACAGGTCTCCGCTCGCGAGCAAGCCCCATGTTCTGCCGTCGTCGAAACGGGACATCGCCTCGCCGAGTTTGAACGACATTTTCCTCTCGAGCCCGATGGGACTGGACAGCACGATGTCGGGCAAAGGACCATATGTATTTCTCAGAAAATAGAGCGGCACCGAGGATCCCTGGTCGTGATCGAGGTCGGCCGAGGTCACCATGCTCACCGGCACGTCGTCCGCACCAAGAAATTCCGCCAGCGCGTCGACTTTCGGCTGTGGCGTGCGCAGTTCGAACGAAGCGTCGCGCGCCCCGTACATCGCGAGCCCGCCTTTCACAACCGGCGAAGTGTTCAGCGCGAACGCGCCCAGCGCGTAAGTCTGGTGCGGCGAGAGAAGCAAAATCGCCTCCGGCTTCCGTTCGCGTACACGTTCCATCACTCCCGCGATACCTTCCAGGGTGACCGCGGCCTCCTTCTCGCGCCCACCACCGACCCCCGGAACGATAATGGGCGGGTGCGGCGTCAAAGCGGCCCATAACCAAGACATTCAATCCACCTCCTGAGAACGTTTTTCATATTATATATAATATAACCACATGTCAGCGGCAAATATACCGAACGCGCGACTTGTCAAAAAAGACATAATGACGCCGGAGAGCGGCGTGATAAAAATTACTGATGAGCGCGCGAAATTTTTTTGAGAGGAGCGATCGGTCTGTTGGAAGCGGGGCGAAAAATAAGCGGGGCGATACCCCTTCGGGTCGATTTCGTCCGCAAAGGGATCAAGACCATATATCCCGTTTTGTTGTGCGACGGCGAACATCGCATCCTCGTCGACTGCGGGTATCCGGGAGGCCTTCCGCTGCTGGAGCGCGCGTCCGAGGAGGCCGGTATTCCGTTCCGAGAGATCACTGGCGTCATCGTCACCCATCACGACTACGACCACTGCGGCACGCTGGCCGACATAAAGGAAAAATATCCCCGCGTCACGACGATGGCCTCGGGGCCGGACGCGCTCGTGATCGAGGGGAAAGAGAAGTCGGTCCGCCTGCGCCAGACTCAATCCGTCCTCATCTACCTGTCCGAGTTGGAGCGGAGACGGGCCGACGAGATTCGCGCCGAATTCGAGTCCATGAAGCCCGCGCGTATCGACGCCGTCGTAGAGGGAGGGGACGTGATGCCGTGGTGCGGCGGAACCGAGATAATCGCCACCCCCGGACATCTGCCGGGCCATATATCCATGTTCGTGCGGAACGAGAAGACCGTCATCACCGGCGACGCCCTCGTCGCCCTGCTGGGACGGCTGCATGCCGCCAGCCCGCGGTATTCGTTCGACATCGAAACCGCCAGACTGTCGGCGAAAAAACTGCTGAGCCTCGATGCGGACAGGTTCATCTGCTATCACGGAGGCGTGGTCGACAGGTGAAAAATATCCAAGCTGTATCTTGGGTTTGAATCGCCTGCTCCGCAGCCGTTTTTTAATTCCATAGCGCGGCTATAGGGACTGCTAGGATATCCTTCGCCAAAGGTAAAGTATTTTCTCCGGAATACAAGACGATACCGCGAAAGGGTTTTTTAACGTTCCCTTTAAACCAATTCAAGTGTTTACAGTCGCTCTGGCTGACCATTGAACCGGCTTTGACTTCTATCCCTAAAATTGCCCCCTGACGATTTTCCACAATAAAATCAATTTCCCGTTTCGCCCGGTCTCGGTAATGAAAAAGAGAATACTCATAGCCTAAGCTAGTTTCAGAAAACAGTTGGTTATACACAAGCGTCTCAAAAATCTTGCCGCTGCGGTCAGAGTCGAGAAAAACATCGTCAAGCCGCCAATCCAAAAGCGAGGCCATTAAGCCCGTATCGGTGGTAAAAAATTTATCACGTTTGCCAACCCGATCATAATCGGTTTTTCTCCACGACGGAACCTTTTGAAAAAGATACAATGCCGCGAGCGCATTGATATAACTTGAAAGCGTCGGTTTGGTTATGTTTAATTTAGCACAAATCGAATCAGTATCAAGATATTTACTCGACCAAGCGGCAAGAACGCCCAATAATTCTCGCAAGGTTTCTTTTCTTCTGATATTGGCGACATCTCTAAGGTCACGGGCAAGCAGAGTGCGAGCATAATCAAGATGCCAGCCCGTCCTCTCGTGCGCGTTAAAAAAAAGCGGTTCAGGGTATCCTCCTATAAAGGCCAGCTCTATCACACGTTTCTTGTCATAGCCTTTAATTTGCGCGGGCCAGCCTTCGCCAAAAGCCCTGTCTAAAAATGAAGGATTGCGCTCCAGCGTTTCGCCGATTGAAAGAGGGCGCAGTTCAATGTTTTTCACTCGTCCGGCTAGGCTTTCCGTTATTTCAGGGTTTTTTTGGAAATCGCTGGAGCCGGTCAGCAAAAACTGACCGGGAGAGCTGTCTTCATCTACAACTCTTTTAATGGCCGTGATTAAAGCCGGGACTTTTTGGACTTCATCTATTACCGTCGCTCCCGTTGACGCGCCCCGATGGTGTTTCGCAAAGCCTAACGGATCACTCGAGGCTGTCTTGAGTAAGGCGTCATCGTCAAGCGTCAGGAAAGTGTCGTTACTTTGAACCATTTGTTTTACGAGTGTGGTTTTTCCGCATTGCCGTGGGCCGGATACCATTACCACTCGCCTTGTCTTTAAGGCTTGCGTAATCGTATTGGCTTGCCAGCGAGGGTATATTTTTTTTGCCATGTCGTGTCCTCTCAAATCAAGTGTTCAGCGCTATTTTACACCGTTAATGGCGTTTGATAAAATAGAATGCCGGCGAATGATAAAATAGCAACATGGCGTTTTGTAAAATAGAATATTGGCGAATCTATAATTTCAACGCTGGCGACGATATTTTGCGGTTTATAGCCGGTAACGGTTCAGTCGAAAATTTCGCCGCCGCACGCGCCCTTTGACGTCACGCACTTGCCGTCATCGCCGAGGTAATTTCCGTCGAAACACGCCGTGCATAACGAATCCGGCGGCAGGCCGATCGCGTTTATCATGTCCTCGCGGCTCAGGTAACGCAGGGAGTCGGCGCCTACCGTCCTCGTTATGTCGTCGAGACTGTATTTCGCGGCCGCGAGATCGCCGCTCGACGGGGTATCTATGCCGTAAAAACACGGATACCTCACGGGAGGCGACGATATCCTGAGGTGCAGGGCGCGCGAGCGGCACTCCCTTATCATGGATATCACCAGTCCGGCGGTCGTGCCGCGCACGATCGAGTCGTCGACGAGTACGGAGGCGCGGTCGCGGAAAAGCTCAGGACAGGGACTCAGTTTGATCCTCACGCCTAGTTCGCGCACTTTCTGTGTCGGCTGTATGAACGTTCTCCCTACGTATCTGTTTCGCACTACCGCCGCCTCGAAAGGAATACCCGCCTGTTCGGCGTAACCGAGTGCGGCGTTGGTGCCGCTGTCGGGGAAAGCGGCCACAAAATCGGCGTCCACGCCCTCGCTGATGGCAAGCCTCTTGCCCATCTCATGCCGCGCCCTGTAGACCGAGCGTCCTAACAGCACGCTGTCGGGACGGGCGAAATAGACGTACTCGAAGGAGCAGAACCACTTCCTGGCGCTCGTTATCGGAAGTGTGTGTGATGTGACGCCGTCCGAATTGATCAGTACGACCTCGCCCGGTTCTATATCGCGCACGAAAGACGCGCCCAGCAGGCTGAAAGCGCAGCTCTCGGACGCCACGTAATAGTTGTCGCCGCGTTTTCCGAGCGCGAGCGGGCGGAAACCCCACGGGTCGCGCGCCGCCACCAGGCCCTCCTCCAGCAGGACGACGAGACAGTAAGCCCCCCGCACCTCCGCCAGTGCGCGGAGCAGCGCGTCGAACGGGCTTCGTCTCGGCTGGTGCGCCAGCAATTGCAAAATGGCCTCCGTGTCGCTCGTCGACTGGAAGATGGCCCCCCTGTTTTCAAGTGTGGCACGCAGCTCTTCGAAATTCGTGAGGTTGCCGTTGTGAGCGATGGCGACCGGCCCTTTCGCGTAGTTCGCGCAAATCGGCTGGGCGTTCTGCAGCATCGACGCCCCCGCCGTCGAATAACGCACATGCCCTATCGCCGCCTTCGCCGGCGTCTTGGCGAGCACGCTCTGGCTCAATGCCTCGTGCACCAGCCCCATGCCTTTTATGGAATTGATCCGCCTGCCGCCGTCGATCCAGGCCACTCCCGCCGATTCCTGCCCGCGGTGCTGCAGCGCGGCGAGCCCGAGGTACACTTCCTCCGCCACGAAACTGTCGGGGCTGTACGCGCCGAAAATGCCGCACATGCCGCATTACACCTTCGTGCCGTAAAAAGCCGACTGAAGTACCCCGACCGGCACTTCCATAAAATCCTTCACGACCAGCGACTTACCGCCGACCTGTCCTATGCGCGCGACGGGAAATCCCTCCCAGCACGCGAGGAATTTATCGGCCGCGGCGGGAGGAATGATGTAGACGGCGCGCGGGCCGCCCTCGCTGAACATCGCCGCGAACGGGTCGCGTTCCAGTTCTATGGTCATTCCCTGGCCCGACAGGATCGCCTCTTTGGCGAGCGCGACCGACAGGCCTCCGCCCGCGACGACGCGCGCGCTCTTTTTTATGTCGGCCTTTTTCGACGTCAGAAGCGCGTGCGCGGCAAACGCGATTTCTGCCTCCGCGTCGTACCTCAACGTCGCGCCGCGCGGCGTCATTCGCTCCGGGTCCGAACAGAGCACCTGCCAGCGTGAGCTGCCGAGCGAACCCACCGCCGGGCCGGCGAGGAATATCAAGTCGCCCTCGCGCGCGTGCCCGCCGGAGACGAAATAGATGTAATGCGGAACGATGCCGGCGGTCACCACCAGCGGCGATGGGTAAACAGCCCCGCGCGGCGTCTCGTTGTACAGGCTGACGTTGCCGGAGACCACCGGACAGTCCATGTCCCGGCATACGGCGGCGAGGCCTTCGACGCACCGCGACAGGACGTAATAATGCTCCGGGTTCTCGGGAGATGGGAAGTTGAGACAGTTGGTCATGCCGATAGCTTCCGCGCCGCACAGCGCCAGCGTCCGTATGGACTGCGCCATCGTCTCCATCGCGCCGAGTTTGGGGTCGGTATGGCACTTCCACGGCTCGGCCTCCATCGCGAAGGCGACCAGGCTGTCCGAGTCGGGGATGCGAAGCGCGGAGACCGGCGCGCCCGGTTCCGCGGCGGTGCGCAACTGCACCTGACAGTCGTACTGCCGCCATATCTCCTCACGGCAGGCGCCGTACACGGAGCCGATGAGTTTAATCAGGTCGGCGGCCGGGTCGGCGCTCTTCATACCTTTTGGAACCTCGCGGCGTTCGGCCATGCCGGCGGGAGGCGTTTCCGGCCAGTCCACGGGCGGGGCGTCGCCGAGAACGCTCACCGGTATGTCGGCTATCGCAACACCGTCCCTGACGACGCGGTACCGTCCGTCGTCCGTGATCGTGCCGACCGCGGCGCACTCCAACCCGTAATGGCGGGCGAGATCGCGCACCGCGCCGAGTTTGTCCTCCGAAAGTATGAGCAGCATCCTCTCCTGCGATTCGCTCAGAAATATCTCCCACGGCTCCATCTCCTCGCGCAGGGGTATGCGCTCGCAGAAAATTTCAATTCCCGTGCCGCTCTTGTGGGCTATCTCACTCGACGACGAGAGGATGCCGGCTGCCCCCATGTCCTGCATCGACACTATGAGGCCTTGATCCAGCAGGTCCAGGCAGCATTCGATCAGCAGCTTCTCCTCGAACGGGTCGCCTATCTGTATGTGGCCGCGGCTCCCGCGGTTTTCCTCGTTCAGTTCCCGCGACGCGAACGACGCGCCCGCGATTCCGTCGCGCCCGGTCTTGGAGCCCAATAACACCGCCATGTCCCCGGGACGGGCCGTCTTCGAACTCACTATTTTGTCGAGACGGACGAAACCGCAGTTGAAGGCGTTGACAAGCGGGTTGCCCTCGAAACAGGGGTCGTAGAAGGTCTTTCCTCCTATCGTGGGGACGCCCACGGCGTTGCCGTATCCCGCGATGCCGTCCACTATGCCCTCGGCCAGCACCCTCGATTTTCCCGAATCCGGCATCCCGAAGAAAAGCCCGTCCATCGAGGCCGCGGGACGCGCGCCCATCGCGAGTATGTCCCTTATGATCCCGCCGACGCCTGTCGCCGCTCCCTGATAAGGCGCGACGGCGGAGGGATGGTTGTGGCTCTCCACCTTAAAGGCCAGCCCCCAGCCGGAACGGCAGTCCACGACCCCCGCGTTCTCGCCGGGCCCTTGCACAAGATATTTTCCTGTCTGCGGAAACTTGGAGAGTAAACGCCGCGTGGATTTGTAGCTGCAGTGTTCCGACCACATGACGCCTATCAGCGCCGTTTCCAATTCGTTGGGCTCGCGGCCCAGGATGTCATTTACTTTTGCGTATTCCGCGTCGGAGAGTCCGGCGTCGCGATAGTTCATTTTTTATCACCCCAAACACCGAAATGCTCGCCGACGGAATTCCAGAAAATTCTGCCGTCGGCGCCCCGTATGAGATTTTTCAGCGTCGCCCGTTCCGGGTGCGGCATGAGTCCCAGGACGTTGCCGCGTTCATTTATCACGCCGGCTATGCCGTTCAGCGATCCGTTGGGCGAAAATTTTTCCCCCGCCCCAGCCGAAGCGGCCGATTTCGGCGCCGAATATCTGAAGACCACATGGCCGCGCGATTCGAGCGCCGCCAGTTCATCGGGCGGCAAAAAATAAAGCCCCTCGTGATGGGCTATCGGAAACTGCACTATCTGTCCGTCCTTGAACGACTTGGTGAAGGGAGTGTCGCTGCGCTCGACCCTGATATGGCAGGGAGCGCATATAAATCGGAGGTTCGCGTTGGGCAGAAGCGCGCCGGGCAGAAGCCCGGCCTCGGTGAGTATCTGGAAACCGTTACAGATGCCGAGCAACAGGCCGCCGCCCTCGGCGTGGGCGCGCACGGCCTTCATGATCCGCGACTTCGCCGCGAGAGCGCCGGAACGCAGATAGTCGCCGTACGAAAAACCTCCGGGCAGCACCACCAGCTCCGGGCCGTTATGCTCGTGGAAACCCTCCTCGTCGTGCCAGACCATATCGACGGGCCCCAAGCCCATGTCGAGTATCGCGCGCTCCACATCCCTGTCGCAGTTGCTGCCCGGAAACACAACCACGGCTGTCCTCACGGCAGTTCCTCCATTTTATAGGCGTAAGACTCGATGAGCCCGTTCGCCAGCAGGTCATCGGAGACCGAATTCACAATATTTGCGGCCTCGGTTTCCCCCCCGGCTTCCACGACAAAACGGATATACCGGCCGACGCGCACGTCGCCCACGGATTCGTAGCCGCTCTGTTTGAGGGTGCGTTCGACCGCTTTGCCCTGAATGTCTAGGACGCCGTCTTTGGGAAGGACTGTCACATCTACCCTGTAACGATTCATGTCAAATTGAGCCTCCCAGAAAAATTTATGCGGATATTATCGGCGAGCACGGAAGAATTGTCAAATAAAATGGGGAATGTAGGAATTTGGTAATTACAAATGTAAATAAATCGGCCAGGGAACCGCGAGTCCCCTGGCCGGTATAAGTATGTTTCCCTTTAGGGGTTCGGTCCCTGCGTTATCTCGGTGGCGGCGTCAGCGCACCATGCCTGGTACGACGGGTTGTAGACGCGCACATTCGCGTATCCCGCGAGCCGGAACATCATGGCCACGAATGCCCCGCGCACTCCGTATGTGTCGTAGCATATTATGGTCTGATTCTTGTCGGTGAACCCGGCCTTCTCGAACATGGAGACCAATTCGCCCTCGGGCAGTATCTTGAAGTCTTCCGTGTACACGCTGTCCCACGACAGGTTGACCGCTCCCGGTATGTGCCCCGGACGGCGCTCGCCGAAGGGCTTGATCTGACCCGTGTACTCGTTTACCATGCGCACATCCACGACCTTGACCTCGGGCTTGTTGTAGTTCTCCTTCATCCAGTCGGTACCGACAGTATAGGATGTGTCGTATTGGAAGTCTGGATATTTTACGGCCTTGTTCGTCGCGGTCTTGTTGTCCGTCTTGCCGCCTGAAGCGCGGTACACGGTGAATCCGCCGTCCATTATCCTCGCGTTTTTGAAGCCGGTCATGCGGAGCACGCAGACCACGAAACCCGCCATACCCCAGTCGCCGCCGTCGCCGTAGACGACCACCTCTTTTTTGCCGTCGATGCCGAGAGCGCCCAGCTTCTTTGCCATCGCGGCCGCGTCGAGCACCGCGCCGTACGTGGCGTCGCCGGCTTTGCCGTTCATATTGACGAAGTAGGTCCACTCGGCGTTCACCGCGCCCGGAAGGTGTCCCTGCTGTCCCTTGTAGAGCGCCTGTGCCCTCGCGTCGATCAGGACGACTTTGCCGATATTCGCCTTGACCCACTCGGCGGAGACCAGAAGCGACTGATAGGTCTCAGCATTCCCGCCCCCATCCGCCGCAAAAGCAGCCCCGGCAAATGCCAGCACCAGCGCGGACAACATCGCCGCCAAAAAAGCGTTCATCGCACGTTTTGTTTTCAATCCCATCAAGCTCCTCTTTAGTGATTTGCGTTTCCCTAAATCGGTATTATACCATCCCAAAATTCAAACGCGAGACACGCGTAAAATAAAAAAATCGGCCCGGCAATGTATAGTGGTCGGAGGAGAGACCGTGTTCAGGCGCGGTTCATGACGGCAGCATATCTTCAAAGCGTATCAGTAGGACGTTTTCGGATTTTTCCGCCTCCGCCGTGAGGTTCTCCGTAAAACCGGATTTGGCGAACAGGCAGAACCAGGTATTTTTGTAATCGAACATGGCGCTTTGTTCTTTCAAATCCACAAGCGCGTCCATCCCGACGGGGGCGTTCGTCCATTTGCATTCTCCGAAAATTGCGTTATCGTCGCGAAACGCCATGATATCGATTTCCTCCTGGCGTTTCTTCCTTGGGTTGTTTCCCCACCATCTGCCCAGTTTTCCGATGAAAAATGGCAGCGCGTTTTTCCGCGCCCGCAGGAACAGGTACTGTTTGCATATTTCCTCGAAAATCGGCCCCATATACGCGCTCAGCCGCGGCTCCACTTCGTGATCGTAAACCCCTTCGCCAAGTCCCGCCTCGATGGCGCTCAGGTTCGGGAACACGAAACGATACCAAAAACGGAACATTTGATCTCCAAGAAGGTAGACGCTTTTCTTGCCCCCTCTTTCGGTGACGGGGTTTTCTTTTTTCACGATGCCGAGCGCCATCAGCGAACTCATGTATTTCGCGCATTTATTGCTTTCGGCGCCGCATTTCGTGGCTATTTCATTCAATCGCGACGCGCCGGCCGCTATCGCCCCTATAATGCCGTTGTAGACAGACGGTTCCCTGAGTTCCTGCTTGAGCAGGTTCGCCGGTTCCTCGTAAAAATGTCCCGAGGGGGTCAAAAACAGGCTGATTATGTTATCCCGGAGGGATTTTCCACGGTCGATCTTATTCAGATATTCCGGAACGCCGCCGGTAACTCCGTATAAAACGCCCCTGTCCGTTTTGACAAAACCCTCCAGAAATGGCAGGGAGTCGAAAAAAGTAAACGGCGTGATCCTGAACTGTGCCGTCCTCCTGCCGTAAAGCGGGCTTTTATAGCCCAGCACCTGATTTTCCATAAAGCTCATGCTGGAGCCGCATAAAATTAAAAACAGTTTGCTGTATGCCAAACGCGAATCGATATGCGCCTGAAGAATGGAGGAGATGGGCCTGTACCCGTCAGCGAGGAAAGGGTACTCGTCGATCGCGAGTATCATTCTCCTATTCTCCGATATTTTATAGATATAATCGAACGCGTGTTCCCAATCCGAAAAAAAAGCGCTTCCGGCCAATTCTTCAGCCGTCACGGAATACACGTCCCGGCTGAACCCGTTTAAATTGACCACGCTTCCGGCCTCGCGGGCGGCAAAGTATATTGCCGCCTTATCCTTTATAAATTCTTTAATCAAAGTGGTTTTTCCGACCCGCCGCCGACCATAAATAACGGCGCATTCGAACCTGCCGCTTCCGTACATCTCGTTCAGTTTTTTCAGCTCCGATATCCTTCCGTAAAACAGGACACTCACTCCTTAAAAAACAAACTCACAATTATGCAACTTGTAAGTTGCATTTTTATATTGTCAAATATATTTTGCCTTTGTCAAGTATATTTTGCCTTCGTCAATTTTATATTTACAAACTGCTTCCGTGATGTCAAGCCTCCATATTTTCAAAAGCACTCCGTTGTGTTAGTCTTGGCTCGGGTGATATGGCTCAAAAAGGATGATGCGCGTATGGACCAAAGTTCCGAAAAACCGGCGGCCGTTTTGGGATATGGAGCCGCGAAACCATGACGGCTCGATACGCAAAAGGAATATCGCTGATGCTGATCTGCTCGGTGTGTCTGTGCGCCGGGCAACTGATATGGAAGGTCATGCCGGGGATGAATATAATTTACCTCGGGAGCGGGTTTGCCGTATTCGCGCTCGGCGCGGCCGCGATGGTGCTGGCGTACCGTTACGGGGAGCTGTCGGTGTTGCAGCCGTTGAACAGTCTCACATACGTTTTTTCGCTGTTGATAGGCGTGTTCGTCTTTTCAGAGCCGGTTTCGGCCGCGAAACTGCTGGGGGTCGCGGCGGTTGTCGCGGGCGTCGCGTTGATAGGAAGCTGCGGGAACCGGTGAACTACGCGCTGGTGCTGATCTCTTCGCTTGTGGCGGCGTTCGCCAGTTACTTTCTGAAAATAGCGTCGGGGAGCGGCAAAATATCGGGCATCCTGAGAAGCAGGCATCTTTACTTCGGCGGCGCGCTTTATGTGGCGAGCGCGTTTATCTCGATAGCGCTGCTGAAGAGGATGCCGTTTTCCGTCCTGCTGCCGCTGGGCGGGCTGTGCTACGTGTGGACCATACTCATCTCGCGGAAATTCCTCGGCGAAAAGATCGGCGCGCGCAAAATCGCCGGCGTTGCCTTGATCATAGCTGGCATCGCCCTCGTGGCGCGGTGAATATAGAATGATATAATGACGGCGCGGGCAAGAAGCCAGTCGCGGGGGATAAGAGATGAACGTACTGATAGCGGGCGGGGCGGGTTTTATTGGATGTCACCTGACGGACGCGCTTATAGACGCCGGGTGCAAGGTGGTCTGCGCGGATATTCTGCGCTTTGGCGGCAGGGAGAAGCTGGAGAAATATCTCGGGAGCGCGGATTTTTCATTTTACGAGACGGACATCTGCGACGAGCGCCGGCTCGACGAGATTTTCGCGGCCCATTCGTTCGACAGAGTGTATCATCTGGCGGCCAATTCGGATATCCAGAAAGGCGGCGGGGATCCCTCGATAGATTTTCACGACACCTTTCTGACGACGGTCAGCCTGTTGAACGCGATGAGGCGTCACGGCGCGCGGGAGATGCTTTTCGCGTCCACCTCGGCCGTGTACGGCGACAAAAGAGAATTGCTCAAAGAGGACACGGGCGACTTGCGGCCGATATCCTATTACGGCGCCGCCAAACTGGCCTCGGAGTCGTTTATTTCCGCGTACTCCGCCATGAACGGCCTCCGCGCCTGCGTCACGAGGTTTCCCAACGTTGTCGGCCCAGGGCTGACGCATGGGGCGGTCTATGATTTCATCGCGAAACTGAGAAAAGACCCCGCGAAACTCGAAATTCTGGGCGACGGAAAACAGGAAAAGCCATACATATACGTTTCGGATCTGGTGGACGCCATGCTGTCGATGAATTATCCCGAGGGCGTGACCGTCTGCAACGCGGGGGTCGAGACCGCCACCACCGTGCGGCGCATAGCCGACATAGTGTGCGAGGAAATGGGCCTCGACAACGTGGAATACCGTTTCACCGGCGGCGCTGCCGGCTGGCCGGGCGATGTCCCGAAATTTCAGTACGACCTGTCCAAAATACACGCCCTGGGCTGGCGCGCGAAACACACCTCCGACGAGGCGGTGCGGCTTGCCGCGAGGCTGTCCCTGTGAAAGCTGGAGGCGGGGAAATTTTTACGGACTGAAGTTTAACATAATATCAAAATCTTGTAAAGAATATGGAACAGGCATTAGAGAGGTGAAAATATTCTCATAATTAATTTCCGCCCGCCGGGGGCGCTGTGTTCGTTTGCGCTCGCGGCGGGCGTTTTTCGCGGTATAGATACTTAGCGAAAATTTGAAGGCTGCTTTTCCAGCTTATCTGGGATAGGTTTTTGCCCGCTTCTTGGGCTTCAATCTACGGACATGGTGTTTTTCAGCCTTTCCCTCAGTTTGCTCACCCTTTGCGACACGGCCTGACGCGAGATGCCGAACATGCGGGCGATTTCGGCGTGGGTGTTGTTCTCTGCCAGCAGTTCCGCCAAGCGGCGATTTTCTCCGTCGAGCGGGCGTTCTACGGCGTCGGCCAGTTCCAGGCGCTCGAAATCCTCCTCGACTCCGATGTCGGCTATATCCTCGGCTCTCAGCAAAGCCTCGCCGTCCTCGTCATCGGGATCGCACTGCGACAACTGAACCGTGCCCTCGGGGTGGTAGAGCTTGAACGCCGCGTCGCGGACCATTCCGCGGAGCGAGTTGGATATCGTGCGGTTCAAGTTCTGCCGGGAGGCTTTTTTGACCAGTTTCAGCAGGGCAAGGTAACCTTCCTGCCGCAGGTCCGCTTCCTCCGCTCCCGCGCGCCGCGAATATTTCCAGGCGTAATAGCCGATCTTTCCGGCGTTCTCATCAATGATGCGCTCCACTCTCTTCTTGGTGATCCTCATAATTTCCACTTCCTTTCAGTTTGTATTATTCAGTTTTTATATCCTAAATGTAAGTATTTCTTAAAGCCTCCGCAAATTACCTGAGAAAAACCTACGCTTTTTGCCATTGCGAAAAGGCGCTTTTGCGCTTCGGGAGCCGCCAGTATATCGGCGGCGCATCCCTCGACGTGCAGGCTGCGCGGCGCTCCGCCCACTCGCCTGTTATGGGCGGGACAGCGATAACCGCTCGTCACTACCAGCGGGATTTCCGCCTCTTCCCGCAGTTCCTCCAGCATTTGCAGCAGCCGTGGCGACAATTTCACAAGACCGCAGCAGCGGCACTGGAACTCCCTCAGTTTGAAGTGCGGTGAAATTCTGATGTCGTTTATCATCGGGCGCCCTCCCCGCTAGAGCGCGCCATCCCCAATATGGCGCTCTCGAGACGCGCTATAGCGCTCGTCAGTTCGTCGAGCCTGCGCTCCATCCTGATCAAAAGAAAGCCCGCCACCGCGATAGAAAAAGCGCCTTCAGCGAAATTTATCAGCGTCTCGTCCATTTTCATCGACTTCCTTTCATGAACCGCCGCAAAAAAGGCGGGCTGTCACGCCCGCCCCATGCCGATTTTCCTGCCTAGAACAGCGTTTTCACGCTGCGGCTCGTTATCGCGGCCCCGAGTTTTTCGTTGGGTTCGTAGTTGAAAGCGTCGCTCGCGATGATGACGTCCATGGCATCTTTCGCCTCCGTCGCCGTGATATCGTCCCTCACGCTCTGGAGTGATACGGTCTTTTTCTTGTCGTCAGCCGCGCCAAATTTCATCGCCAGTGTCAGAGTTTCAGTCGCCATTTCGTCGCGCCTCCTTGGGTTAAATGACCAGCAGCTCGCTGCGCTGCAGGGATACCTTCTCCACGTCCATGGAGAACAAGCCGTCCATAGCCGCCGCTACGGCCGCCAGACTGTCCGCGTCGGCCTCGCCCTTGATGCCGCTCATAGACACATTTTTGTAAATGGTCTTTTCACCCTCCGTCTCGCCGGTGTTCAGTTTGAACGTCATCCTTCCCGGCTGCACCAATATCGTCGCCATTTCACATTCCTCCTTCAGAGTCTTCGGGCGGCGGGCCCTTTCCGCCCTATATAGGATAGATTGGGCAGCATCCCCGCAACTGGCTACCGGCCCCGAAAAATCGAAGATTTTTTAAGCGCGCGGCGCATTGGAAAATTTTGTATCCATCGGGCGGCGGTTTCAAAAAGCGTGTCCCATTGGAATTTTAGGGGTACGCATTGCGTGTCCGTGCGCTCCTTCATACCAATATTCATAACTTGCGCCCCGAGTTTTCGATGATATTCTCAAAACACGGTATTTGTGTTTTAATGGTTCCACGAGCGAATAGGATGAGGTGATCTTGCTTGTGTCGACTGGTGAGCGTCGTGGTGCCCGCGTACAATGTTGGCGGCAGAATTGAATATTCGCTTCGTTCGCTGCTTGAACAGGATTACGATCCGATCGAGATAATAGTGGTCGACGACGGTTCCTCCGACGGCACGGCCGAAAACGCCGACAGGGTGCTCAGTGCGGGCGGACGCCCGTATAGGATACTGAGAAACGCGCAAAACCGCGGCGTCTCCGCGTCGCGAAACGCCGGACTGCGCGACGCGAAGGGTGAGTATGTCCTCTTTATGGACGCCGACGACAAATCGGACGCCAACTTTATATCCACGCTGCGCCGCATGATCGTTAAAAACGACTCCGACGCCGCGCTCTGCGGTTTCAGGAATTATTTCGAGGATACCGGCCGGGAAGTGCTCATACCGATAAAGTTGGATCCATCCAGGACTTACGCGGGGGAAGAATTGGCGGCGAGGCGAATCCTGACGCACTTCGGGGCAGTGTGGACCACGCTTTTCAAGATATCCTTCCTGCGCGAGGCTCGCCTTGAGTTCCCCGAGGAATGTCGGTACGGGGAGGATGTCGAATTTACGGTAAAGGCATTTTCCCGGTGCCGTCAGGTCGCGGTCTCGCCGGCATGTCCCTATGTTTACGTGCATCACGGCGAAAACGCGTCGGCTTCGCTGCTTTCCTCGCGAGAAAAACGCCTCCGGCGATATTCCGATATCACCGCATCGACGCTCCGAATCGCGAATTACTTCAAAGAACATTCCGCGTCGCCCAAATTGCTGGATATCGCCGACAACTTTCTTGAATCGCAGTATTTAATGAGAGTTCTGACATTGGCGGCGAAAGAGGGCGACATTGAAAAATTCAACCGCGCGCTCGCCTCTTTGGACGCGCGCCGCCTGCTGGTCGCCACGGGCAAGTACGCCGCGCGGAAGCCCGAGCTGCTGCTGAAGGCCATGTGCATACTCATTTCTCCCAGGTTGTTCTACAGAGTCAGATCGCGGTCATGAATATCATCCATATACTTCCGGAGCTGGAGGATGGCGGTGTGGAGCGCCTTGTGCCGGTGTACGCCAACGAACAGGCTCTTTTGGGGCACAATATCTCCGTCATCTCGGCCGGGGGCAAATTAGAGTCGCTCTTGTCGCCGGAGGTGCGGCATATCAGGATGCCGGTGCACAGAAAAAACCCGGCGATCGGACTGTTGTGCGCGTTTCGGCTGGCCCGGATAATCGCGCGCGGCGACGTATCCGTGATCCACGCACATTCCCGGGTTCCGGCGTGGATATGTTGCGTCGCCAAACGCCTCGCGCCGCGCGTGAAATTCTTCTTCACCGCGCACAGCGACTACGCCAAATACAAACTCGGCATGTGGCCGGTAAAACATGCCGACGGCGTGACCTGCGTCTCGCAATATGCGCTCAATTCACTTTTAAATTGGCTGCCCGCAAATGTGCCGACAAATGTAATCTACAACCCGGTGATCAAAAAACTCCTGCCCTGGAGGGGCGGCAGCGGCACGGCAAAACGCCTGCTCTACGCGGGACGCCTGAGCCCAAAAAAATTTCCGCTTGCCGTTCTCGAAGCCCTCGCCCGCCACAGGGAACACGCGTGGGTGCTTGATATTTTCGGCGACGGCCCCTTCAGGCAATCCGTAGAGGACAGAGCGCGGGAACTGGGCATCGGTGACAGGGTGATATTGCATGGTTTCAGTGATAACATACCCGAGATTCTGGCGGATTGCGACCTCCTGCTGCACTCATCCATGGCCGAAGGATTCGGCCTGACGCTGCTGGAGGCACTGTTATCGGGAGTTCCCGTTATCGCCTCCGACCTGCCCGCGACGAGGGAACTCACCGGCTCCGACGGAACGGGCCTCCTGCCCCCCGGAGACGCGGAAGCGTGGAGCGAGGCGTTTGGCGCGTTTTTCGACGGTAAATACGTTCACTCACTGAAACTGGCTGTGAAACTGCCAACACCGGACGAGGCGGCCAAGGCAATGATACGGTTTTACGGAGAAACCGTCCGGGATGCCGTGCCTCTTGTCAGGACGACATAATTTTGAAAACACGCCCCAACATGAAAATTTTCGGATTGAATGCGATGTGATATGAAGAAGTGTCTCTTAACTTTTACTCTCACCGCGGCGGCTTGGCAGTTCATACGTATCTTTTCGCGCGCAGTATCAAGCGCGCCAATGGGCGCAACAAGAGCTGAAGCCAGCCGGGAGACTTGCCGGCAAAGGCGAAACGCACAGCCGCCCTCTTGATTCCGTAAGTCAAGCAAATACTCATACGATGATGGCCGTCATTCAGGTTATCCTGGGTTCCCATTTGTCTAAGGAGCATTATTTCCAGGCGATAAACGTCGTTCCAGCCATCCTTCAAGATAGAGGAAGCCAATTTGTCGTAGCGCTCCAAGCCGCCCTCGCGCGGGTCGTTCCAAACACGCGTAAACGAATACGCCGTTTCGCGTGTGCGCCTGCCGCGCTCAATGCCAAGATCTCGCAATACGGAGGGGTCTGTGTGATATATTCCGGTGCCGTGCGATACATAATAATTTCGCCAAGCTCTGATGAATAAGGGAAAAGGGTTCCACCACGGAATACGTGGAACAAAAGCTACTCTGACTGGAATAAATTCGTCTCCGTTCTCGATCGCCCGCAGTATCCTGAGCCGGCCGGAAAGGAGAGAATCGGGAACGCCGCGCGATTCGTCGCCGCAAAGAAGCGTAACGTAATCTTCTTTTTCATCTTCATCCGCGGACGAACCTCCAGGCAGGTTTATCAAATCGTTAGGGTCAATAGGATATACCTCCGATGACATTCCGATACGCATTGAAATTACGATTCCACGATCATATACATAAAAAATGTCCCGCCACTCCGGAAAGGTTTCCCGGCGCCATTTGCGTCTCTATTACGTTTGTATCTCGATTGCGTTTTCATCGGATATAACAAGCCCACCCCATGTATGAAAATTTGTAACTATTCAGTCGTGTATTCCTGCCATAAAATTGTCCCAACACCTGTTATATAAGCAGGTGTTTAGGAAGTAGATGTTAAGTGGCATGATAGCTTGAGGTGTATGGATGAAGAAATTTGACTGTTGTAAAAACGTACAATGAATTTTTATTACAAGTGTGGACAGTTAGTGGAAAGTAAGATGTATTAGCAAGACACCTGCTTATATAACAGGTGTTCTGGGCAATCTTGGGTTAAATCCTTATACCTTTACTAAGACTGAATAGTTACAAATTTGTAACTATTCAGTCTTAGTAAAGGTATAAGGATTTAACCCAAGATTGCCCAGAACACCTGTTATATAAGCAGGTGTCTTGCTAATACATCTTACTTTCCACTAACTGTCCACACTTGTAATAAAAATTCATTGTACGTTTTTACAACAGTCAAATTTCTTCATCCATACACCTCAAGCTATCATGCCACTTAACATCTACTTCCTAAACACCTGCTTATATAACAGGTGTTGGGACAATTTTATGGCAGGAATACACGACTGAATAGTTACAAATTTTCATACATGGGGTGGGCTTGTTATATCCGATGAAAACGCAATCGAGATACAAACGTAATAGAGACGCAAATGGCGCCGGGAAACCTTTCCGGAGTGGCGGGACATTTTTTATGTATATGATCGTGGAATCGTAATTTCAATGCGTATCGGAATGTCATCGGAGGTATATCCTATTGACCCTAACGATTTGATAAACCTGCCTGGAGGTTCGTCCGCGGATGAAGATGAAAAAGAAGATTACGTTACGCTTCTTTGCGGCGACGAATCGCGCGGCGTTCCCGATTCTCTCCTTTCCGGCCGGCTCAGGATACTGCGGGCGATCGAGAACGGAGACGAATTTATTCCAGTCAGAGTAGCTTTTGTTCCACGTATTCCGTGGTGGAACCCTTTTCCCTTATTCATCAGAGCTTGGCGAAATTATTATGTATCGCACGGCACCGGAATATATCACACAGACCCCTCCGTATTGCGAGATCTTGGCATTGAGCGCGGCAGGCGCACACGCGAAACGGCGTATTCGTTTACGCGTGTTTGGAACGACCCGCGCGAGGGCGGCTTGGAGCGCTACGACAAATTGGCTTCCTCTATCTTGAAGGATGGCTGGAACGACGTTTATCGCCTGGAAATAATGCTCCTTAGACAAATGGGAACCCAGGATAACCTGAATGACGGCCATCATCGTATGAGTATTTGCTTGACTTACGGAATCAAGAGGGCGGCTGTGCGTTTCGCCTTTGCCGGCAAGTCTCCCGGCTGGCTTCAGCTCTTGTTGCGCCCATTGGCGCGCTTGATACTGCGCGCGAAAAGATACGTATGAACTGCCAAGCCGCCGCGGTGAGAGTAAAAGTTAAGAGACACTTCTTCATATCACATCGCATTCAATCCGAAAATTTTCATGTTGGGGCGTGTTTTCAAAATTATGTCGTCCTGACAAGAGGCACGGCATCCCGGACGGTTTCTCCGTAAAACCGTATCATTGCCTTGGCCGCCTCGTCCGGTGTTGGCAGTTTCACAGCCAGTTTCAGTGAGTGAACGTATTTACCGTCGAAAAACGCGCCAAACGCCTCGCTCCACGCTTCCGCGTCTCCGGGGGGCAGGAGGCCCGTTCCGTCGGAGCCGGTGAGTTCCCTCGTCGCGGGCAGGTCGGAGGCGATAACGGGAACTCCCGATAACAGTGCCTCCAGCAGCGTCAGGCCGAATCCTTCGGCCATGGATGAGTGCAGCAGGAGGTCGCAATCCGCCAGAATCTCGGGTATGTTATCACTGAAACCATGCAATATCACCCTGTCACCGATGCCCAGTTCCCGCGCTCTGTCCTCTACGGATTGCCTGAAGGGGCCGTCGCCGAAAATATCAAGCACCCACGCGTGTTCCCTGTGGCGGGCGAGGGCTTCGAGAACGGCAAGCGGAAATTTTTTTGGGCTCAGGCGTCCCGCGTAGAGCAGGCGTTTTGCCGTGCCGCTGCCGCCCCTCCAGGGCAGGAGTTTTTTGATCACCGGGTTGTAGATTACATTTGTCGGCACATTTGCGGGCAGCCAATTTAAAAGTGAATTGAGCGCATATTGCGAGACGCAGGTCACGCCGTCGGCATGTTTTACCGGCCACATGCCGAGTTTGTATTTGGCGTAGTCGCTGTGCGCGGTGAAGAAGAATTTCACGCGCGGCGCGAGGCGTTTGGCGACGCAACATATCCACGCCGGAACCCGGGAATGTGCGTGGATCACGGATACGTCGCCGCGCGCGATTATCCGGGCCAGCCGAAACGCGCACAACAGTCCGATCGCCGGGTTTTTTCTGTGCACCGGCATCCTGATATGCCGCACCTCCGGCGACAAGAGCGACTCTAATTTGCCCCCGGCCGAGATGACGGAGATATTGTGCCCCAAAAGAGCCTGTTCGTTGGCGTACACCGGCACAAGGCGCTCCACACCGCCATCCTCCAGCTCCGGAAGTATATGGATGATATTCATGACCGCGATCTGACTCTGTAGAACAACCTGGGAGAAATGAGTATGCACATGGCCTTCAGCAGCAGCTCGGGCTTCCGCGCGGCGTACTTGCCCGTGGCGACCAGCAGGCGGCGCGCGTCCAAAGAGGCGAGCGCGCGGTTGAATTTTTCAATGTCGCCCTCTTTCGCCGCCAATGTCAGAACTCTCATTAAATACTGCGATTCAAGAAAGTTGTCGGCGATATCCAGCAATTTGGGCGACGCGGAATGTTCTTTGAAGTAATTCGCGATTCGGAGCGTCGATGCGGTGATATCGGAATATCGCCGGAGGCGTTTTTCTCGCGAGGAAAGCAGCGAAGCCGACGCGTTTTCGCCGTGATGCACGTAAACATAGGGACATGCCGGCGAGACCGCGACCTGACGGCACCGGGAAAATGCCTTTACCGTAAATTCGACATCCTCCCCGTACCGACATTCCTCGGGGAACTCAAGGCGAGCCTCGCGCAGGAAGGATATCTTGAAAAGCGTGGTCCACACTGCCCCGAAGTGCGTCAGGATTCGCCTCGCCGCCAATTCTTCCCCCGCGTAAGTCCTGGATGGATCCAACTTTATCGGTATGAGCACTTCCCGGCCGGTATCCTCGAAATAATTCCTGAAACCGCAGAGCGCGGCGTCGGAGTCGTTTTTAACGATCATGCGGCGCAGCGTGGATATAAAGTTGGCGTCCGATTTGTCGTCGGCGTCCATAAAGAGGACATACTCACCCTTCGCGTCGCGCAGTCCGGCGTTTCGCGACGCGGAGACGCCGCGGTTTTGCGCGTTTCTCAGTATCCTATACGGGCGTCCGCCCGCACTGAGCACCCTGTCGGCGTTTTCGGCCGTGCCGTCGGAGGAACCGTCGTCGACCACTATTATCTCGATCGGATCGTAATCCTGTTCAAGCAGCGAACGAAGCGAATATTCAATTCTGCCGCCAACATTGTACGCGGGCACCACGACGCTCACCAGTCGACACAAGCAAGATCACCTCATCCTATTCGCTCGTGGAACCATTAAAACACAAATACCGTGTTTTGAGAATATCATCGAAAACTCGGGGCGCAAGTTATGAATATTGGTATGAAGGAGCGCACGGACACGCAATGCGTACCCCTAAAATTCCAATGGGACACGCTTTTTGAAACCGCCGCCCGATGGATACAAAATTTTCCAATGCGCCGCGCGCTTAAAAAATCTTCGATTTTTCGGGGCCGGTAGCCAGTTGCGGGGATGCTGCCCAATCTATCCTATATAGGGCGGAAAGGGCCCGCCGCCCGAAGACTCTGAAGGAGGAATGTGAAATGGCGACGATATTGGTGCAGCCGGGAAGGATGACGTTCAAACTGAACACCGGCGAGACGGAGGGTGAAAAGACCATTTACAAAAATGTGTCTATGAGCGGCATCAAGGGCGAGGCCGACGCGGACAGTCTGGCGGCCGTAGCGGCGGCTATGGACGGCTTGTTCTCCATGGACGTGGAGAAGGTATCCCTGCAGCGCAGCGAGCTGCTGGTCATTTAACCCAAGGAGGCGCGACGAAATGGCGACTGAAACTCTGACACTGGCGATGAAATTTGGCGCGGCTGACGACAAGAAAAAGACCGTATCACTCCAGAGCGTGAGGGACGATATCACGGCGACGGAGGCGAAAGATGCCATGGACGTCATCATCGCGAGCGACGCTTTCAACTACGAACCCAACGAAAAACTCGGGGCCGCGATAACGAGCCGCAGCGTGAAAACGCTGTTCTAGGCAGGAAAATCGGCATGGGGCGGGCGTGACAGCCCGCCTTTTTTGCGGCGGTTCATGAAAGGAAGTCGATGAAAATGGACGAGACGCTGATAAATTTCGCTGAAGGCGCTTTTTCTATCGCGGTGGCGGGCTTTCTTTTGATCAGGATGGAGCGCAGGCTCGACGAACTGACGAGCGCTATAGCGCGTCTCGAGAGCGCCATATTGGGGATGGCGCGCTCTAGCGGGGAGGGCGCCCGATGATAAACGACATCAGAATTTCACCGCACTTCAAACTGAGGGAGTTCCAGTGCCGCTGCTGCGGTCTTGTGAAATTGTCGCCACGGCTGCTGCAAATGCTGGAGGAACTGCGGGAAGAGGCGGAAATCCCGCTGGTAGTGACGAGCGGTTATCGCTGTCCCGCCCATAACAGGCGAGTGGGCGGAGCGCCGCGCAGCCTGCACGTCGAGGGATGCGCCGCCGATATACTGGCGGCTCCCGAAGCGCAAAAGCGCCTTTTCGCAATGGCAAAAAGCGTAGGTTTTTCTCAGGTAATTTGCGGAGGCTTTAAGAAATACTTACATTTAGGATATAAAAACTGAATAATACAAACTGAAAGGAAGTGGAAATTATGAGGATCACCAAGAAGAGAGTGGAGCGCATCATTGATGAGAACGCCGGAAAGATCGGCTATTACGCCTGGAAATATTCGCGGCGCGCGGGAGCGGAGGAAGCGGACCTGCGGCAGGAAGGTTACCTTGCCCTGCTGAAACTGGTCAAAAAAGCCTCCCGGCAGAACTTGAACCGCACGATATCCAACTCGCTCCGCGGAATGGTCCGCGACGCGGCGTTCAAGCTCTACCACCCCGAGGGCACGGTTCAGTTGTCGCAGTGCGATCCCGATGACGAGGACGGCGAGGCTTTGCTGAGAGCCGAGGATATAGCCGACATCGGAGTCGAGGAGGATTTCGAGCGCCTGGAACTGGCCGACGCCGTAGAACGCCCGCTCGACGGAGAAAATCGCCGCTTGGCGGAACTGCTGGCAGAGAACAACACCCACGCCGAAATCGCCCGCATGTTCGGCATCTCGCGTCAGGCCGTGTCGCAAAGGGTGAGCAAACTGAGGGAAAGGCTGAAAAACACCATGTCCGTAGATTGAAGCCCAAGAAGCGGGCAAAAACCTATCCCAGATAAGCTGGAAAAGCAGCCTTCAAATTTTCGCTAAGTATCTATACCGCGAAAAACGCCCGCCGCGAGCGCAAACGAACACAGCGCCCCCGGCGGGCGGAAATTAATTATGAGAATATTTTCACCTCTCTAATGCCTGTTCCATATTCTTTACAAGATTTTGATATTATGTTAAACTTCAGTCCGTAAAAATTTCCCCGCCTCCAGCTTTCACAGGGACAGCCTCGCGGCAAGCCGCACCGCCTCGTCGGAGGTGTGTTTCGCGCGCCAGCCCAGGGCGTGTATTTTGGACAGGTCGTACTGAAATTTCGGGACATCGCCCGGCCAGCCGGCAGCGCCGCCGGTGAAACGGTATTCCACGTTGTCGAGGCCCATTTCCTCGCACACTATGTCGGCTATGCGCCGCACGGTGGTGGCGGTCTCGACCCCCGCGTTGCAGACGGTCACGCCCTCGGGATAATTCATCGACAGCATGGCGTCCACCAGATCCGAAACGTATATGTATGGCTTTTCCTGTTTTCCGTCGCCCAGAATTTCGAGTTTCGCGGGGTCTTTTCTCAGTTTCGCGATGAAATCATAGACCGCCCCATGCGTCAGCCCTGGGCCGACAACGTTGGGAAACCTCGTGACGCAGGCGCGGAGGCCGTTCATGGCGGAGTACGCGGAAATAAACGACTCCGAGGCCAGTTTGGCGGCGCCGTAATAGGATATCGGCCGCAAGTCGCCCGTGTCCTCTTTGAGCAATTCTCTTTTGTCGCCGTACACGGCCGAGGTGGACGCGAAAAGCATCTCCCGCGCGCCGTGACGCCTCATCGCGTTCAACAGGCTGACCGTCGTCAGAAAGGTGTCGTGAAAATCTATCGAGGGATCCCCGCCGCCTTTCTGGATATCCGAATTGGCCGCCAGATGATACACTCTGTCGAACGAATGGGCCGCGAAAATCTCGTCGAGCCGGCGCTCGTCGCAGATGTCCGTCTCGTAAAATGAAAAATCCGCGCTCCCGAGATATTTCTCCAGCTTCTCCCTGCCGCCAAAGCGCAGAATATCCGCGCAGACCACCTTGCACCCGGCGTCTATAAGCGCGTCCGTCAGGTGACATCCAATAAAACCCGCCCCGCCCGCTATCAGTACGTTCATCTCTTATCCCCCGCGACTGGCTTCTTGCCCGCGCCGTCATTATATCATTCTATATTCACCGCGCCACGAGGGCGATGCCAGCTATGATCAAGGCAACGCCGGCGATTTTGCGCGCGCCGATCTTTTCGCCGAGGAATTTCCGCGAGATGAGTATGGTCCACACGTAGCACAGCCCGCCCAGCGGCAGCAGGACGGAAAACGGCATCCTCTTCAGCAGCGCTATCGAGATAAACGCGCTCGCCACATAAAGCGCGCCGCCGAAGTAAAGATGCCTGCTTCTCAGGATGCCCGATATTTTGCCGCTCCCCGACGCTATTTTCAGAAAGTAACTGGCGAACGCCGCCACAAGCGAAGAGATCAGCACCAGCGCGTAGTTCACCGGTTCCCGCAGCTTCCTATCAACGCGACGCCCGCGACAACCGCCGCGACCCCCAGCAGTTTCGCGGCCGAAACCGGCTCTGAAAAGACGAACACGCCTATCAACAGCGAAAAAACGTATGTGAGACTGTTCAACGGCTGCAACACCGACAGCTCCCCGTAACGGTACGCCAGCACCATCGCGGCCGCGCCGAGCGCGAATACGGCAAACCCGCTCCCGAGGTAAATTATATTCATCCCCGGCATGACCTTCCATATCAGTTGCCCGGCGCACAGACACACCGAGCAGATCAGCATCAGCGATATTCCTTTTGCGTATCGAGCCGTCATGGTTTCGCGGCTCCATATCCCAAAACGGCCGCCGGTTTTTCGGAACTTTGGTCCATACGCGCATCATCCTTTTTGAGCCATATCACCCGAGCCAAGACTAACACAACGGAGTGCTTTTGAAAATATGGAGGCTTGACATCACGGAAGCAGTTTGTAAATATAAAATTGACGAAGGCAAAATATACTTGACAAAGGCAAAATATATTTGACAATATAAAAATGCAACTTACAAGTTGCATAATTGTGAGTTTGTTTTTTAAGGAGTGAGTGTCCTGTTTTACGGAAGGATATCGGAGCTGAAAAAACTGAACGAGATGTACGGAAGCGGCAGGTTCGAATGCGCCGTTATTTATGGTCGGCGGCGGGTCGGAAAAACCACTTTGATTAAAGAATTTATAAAGGATAAGGCGGCAATATACTTTGCCGCCCGCGAGGCCGGAAGCGTGGTCAATTTAAACGGGTTCAGCCGGGACGTGTATTCCGTGACGGCTGAAGAATTGGCCGGAAGCGCTTTTTTTTCGGATTGGGAACACGCGTTCGATTATATCTATAAAATATCGGAGAATAGGAGAATGATACTCGCGATCGACGAGTACCCTTTCCTCGCTGACGGGTACAGGCCCATCTCCTCCATTCTTCAGGCGCATATCGATTCGCGTTTGGCATACAGCAAACTGTTTTTAATTTTATGCGGCTCCAGCATGAGCTTTATGGAAAATCAGGTGCTGGGCTATAAAAGCCCGCTTTACGGCAGGAGGACGGCACAGTTCAGGATCACGCCGTTTACTTTTTTCGACTCCCTGCCATTTCTGGAGGGTTTTGTCAAAACGGACAGGGGCGTTTTATACGGAGTTACCGGCGGCGTTCCGGAATATCTGAATAAGATCGACCGTGGAAAATCCCTCCGGGATAACATAATCAGCCTGTTTTTGACCCCCTCGGGACATTTTTACGAGGAACCGGCGAACCTGCTCAAGCAGGAACTCAGGGAACCGTCTGTCTACAACGGCATTATAGGGGCGATAGCGGCCGGCGCGTCGCGATTGAATGAAATAGCCACGAAATGCGGCGCCGAAAGCAATAAATGCGCGAAATACATGAGTTCGCTGATGGCGCTCGGCATCGTGAAAAAAGAAAACCCCGTCACCGAAAGAGGGGGCAAGAAAAGCGTCTACCTTCTTGGAGATCAAATGTTCCGTTTTTGGTATCGTTTCGTGTTCCCGAACCTGAGCGCCATCGAGGCGGGACTTGGCGAAGGGGTTTACGATCACGAAGTGGAGCCGCGGCTGAGCGCGTATATGGGGCCGATTTTCGAGGAAATATGCAAACAGTACCTGTTCCTGCGGGCGCGGAAAAACGCGCTGCCATTTTTCATCGGAAAACTGGGCAGATGGTGGGGAAACAACCCAAGGAAGAAACGCCAGGAGGAAATCGATATCATGGCGTTTCGCGACGATAACGCAATTTTCGGAGAATGCAAATGGACGAACGCCCCCGTCGGGATGGACGCGCTTGTGGATTTGAAAGAACAAAGCGCCATGTTCGATTACAAAAATACCTGGTTCTGCCTGTTCGCCAAATCCGGTTTTACGGAGAACCTCACGGCGGAGGCGGAAAAATCCGAAAACGTCCTACTGATACGCTTTGAAGATATGCTGCCGTCATGAACCGCGCCTGAACACGGTCTCTCCTCCGACCACTATACATTGCCGGGCCGATTTTTTTATTTTACGCGTGTCTCGCGTTTGAATTTTGGGATGGTATAATACCGATTTAGGGAAACGCAAATCACTAAAGAGGAGCTTGATGGGATTGAAAACAAAACGTGCGATGAACGCTTTTTTGGCGGCGATGTTGTCCGCGCTGGTGCTGGCATTTGCCGGGGCTGCTTTTGCGGCGGATGGGGGCGGGAATGCTGAGACCTATCAGTCGCTTCTGGTCTCCGCCGAGTGGGTCAAGGCGAATATCGGCAAAGTCGTCCTGATCGACGCGAGGGCACAGGCGCTCTACAAGGGACAGCAGGGACACCTTCCGGGCGCGGTGAACGCCGAGTGGACCTACTTCGTCAATATGAACGGCAAAGCCGGCGACGCCACGTACGGCGCGGTGCTCGACGCGGCCGCGATGGCAAAGAAGCTGGGCGCTCTCGGCATCGACGGCAAAAAAGAGGTGGTCGTCTACGGCGACGGCGGCGACTGGGGTATGGCGGGTTTCGTGGTCTGCGTGCTCCGCATGACCGGCTTCAAAAACGCGAGGATAATGGACGGCGGATTCACCGTGTACCGCGCTTCAGGCGGCAAGACGGACAACAAGACCGCGACGAACAAGGCCGTAAAATATCCAGACTTCCAATACGACACATCCTATACTGTCGGTACCGACTGGATGAAGGAGAACTACAACAAGCCCGAGGTCAAGGTCGTGGATGTGCGCATGGTAAACGAGTACACGGGTCAGATCAAGCCCTTCGGCGAGCGCCGTCCGGGGCACATACCGGGAGCGGTCAACCTGTCGTGGGACAGCGTGTACACGGAAGACTTCAAGATACTGCCCGAGGGCGAATTGGTCTCCATGTTCGAGAAGGCCGGGTTCACCGACAAGAATCAGACCATAATATGCTACGACACATACGGAGTGCGCGGGGCATTCGTGGCCATGATGTTCCGGCTCGCGGGATACGCGAATGTGCGCGTCTACAACCCGTCGTACCAGGCATGGTGCGCTGACGCCGCCACCGAGATAACGCAGGGACCGAACCCCTAAAGGGAAACATACTTATACCGGCCAGGGGACTCGCGGTTCCCTGGCCGATTTATTTACATTTGTAATTACCAAATTCCTACATTCCCCATTTTATTTGACAATTCTTCCGTGCTCGCCGATAATATCCGCATAAATTTTTCTGGGAGGCTCAATTTGACATGAATCGTTACAGGGTAGATGTGACAGTCCTTCCCAAAGACGGCGTCCTAGACATTCAGGGCAAAGCGGTCGAACGCACCCTCAAACAGAGCGGCTACGAATCCGTGGGCGACGTGCGCGTCGGCCGGTATATCCGTTTTGTCGTGGAAGCCGGGGGGGAAACCGAGGCCGCAAATATTGTGAATTCGGTCTCCGATGACCTGCTGGCGAACGGGCTCATCGAGTCTTACGCCTATAAAATGGAGGAACTGCCGTGAGGACAGCCGTGGTTGTGTTTCCGGGCAGCAACTGCGACAGGGATGTGGAGCGCGCGATACTCGACATGGGCTTGGGGCCCGTCGATATGGTCTGGCACGACGAGGAGGGTTTCCACGAGCATAACGGCCCGGAGCTGGTGGTGCTGCCCGGAGGTTTTTCGTACGGCGACTATCTGCGTTCCGGCGCTCTCGCGGCGAAGTCGCGGATCATGAAGGCCGTGCGCGCCCACGCCGAGGGCGGCGGCCTGTTGCTCGGCATCTGTAACGGTTTCCAGATACTCACCGAGGCCGGGCTTCTGCCCGGCGCGCTTCTGCCCAACGCGAACCTCCGATTTATATGCGCTCCCTGCCATATCAGGGTCGAGCGCAGCGACACTCCCTTCACCAAGTCGTTCAAGGACGGACAGATAGTGCAGTTTCCGATAGCCCATCACGAGGGGCTTTATTTTTTGCCGCCCGATGAACTGGCGGCGCTCGAATCGCGCGGCCATGTGGTCTTCAGATATTCGGCGCCGAAATCGGCCGCTTCGGCTGGGGCGGGGGAAAAATTTTCGCCCAACGGATCGCTGAACGGCATAGCCGGCGTGATAAATGAACGCGGCAACGTCCTGGGACTCATGCCGCACCCGGAACGGGCGACGCTGAAAAATCTCATACGGGGCGCCGACGGCAGAATTTTCTGGAATTCCGTCGGCGAGCATTTCGGTGTTTGGGGTGATAAAAAATGAACTATCGCGACGCCGGACTCTCCGACGCGGAATACGCAAAAGTAAATGACATCCTGGGCCGCGAGCCCAACGAATTGGAAACGGCGCTGATAGGCGTCATGTGGTCGGAACACTGCAGCTACAAATCCACGCGGCGTTTACTCTCCAAGTTTCCGCAGACAGGAAAATATCTTGTGCAAGGGCCCGGCGAGAACGCGGGGGTCGTGGACTGCCGTTCCGGCTGGGGGCTGGCCTTTAAGGTGGAGAGCCACAACCATCCCTCCGCCGTCGCGCCTTATCAGGGAGCGGCGACAGGCGTCGGCGGGATCATAAGGGACATACTCGCGATGGGCGCGCGTCCCGCGGCCTCGATGGACGGGCTTTTCTTCGGGATGCCGGATTCGGGAAAATCGAGGGTGCTGGCCGAGGGCATAGTGGACGGCATCGCGGGATACGGCAACGCCGTGGGCGTCCCCACGATAGGAGGAAAGACCTTCTACGACCCCTGTTTCGAGGGCAACCCGCTTGTCAACGCCTTCAACTGCGGTTTCGTCCGTCTCGACAAAATAGTGAGTTCGAAGACGGCCCGTCCCGGGGACATGGCGGTGTTATTGGGCTCCAAGACCGGGCGCGACGGAATCGCGGGCGCGTCGTTCGCGTCGCGGGAACTGAACGAGGAAAACCGCGGGAGCCGCGGCCACATACAGATAGGCGACCCGTTCGAGGAGAAGCTGCTGATCGAATGCTGCCTGGACCTGCTGGATCAAGGCCTCATAGTGTCGATGCAGGACATGGGGGCAGCCGGCATCCTCTCGTCGTCGAGTGAGATAGCCCACAAGAGCGGCACGGGAATTGAAATTTTCTGCGAGCGCATACCCCTGCGCGAGGAGATGGAGCCGTGGGAGATATTTCTGAGCGAATCGCAGGAGAGGATGCTGCTCATACTTTCGGAGGACAAACTCGGCGCGGTGCGCGATCTCGCCCGCCATTACGGGTTGGAGTGCGCCGCGGTCGGCACGATCACGGACGACGGACGGTACCGCGTCGTCAGGGACGGTGTTGCGATAGCCGACATACCGGTGAGCGTTCTCGGCGACGCCCCGCCCGTGGACTGGCCGGAAACGCCTCCCGCCGGCATGGCCGAACGCCGCGAGGTTCCAAAAGGTATGAAGAGCGCCGACCCGGCCGCCGACCTGATTAAACTCATCGGCTCCGTGTACGGCGCCTGCCGTGAGGAGATATGGCGGCAGTACGACTGTCAGGTGCAGTTGCGCACCGCCGCGGAACCGGGCGCGCCGGTCTCCGCGCTTCGCATCCCCGACTCGGACAGCCTGGTCGCCTTCGCGATGGAGGCCGAGCCGTGGAAGTGCCATACCGACCCCAAACTCGGCGCGATGGAGACGATGGCGCAGTCCATACGGACGCTGGCGCTGTGCGGCGCGGAAGCTATCGGCATGACCAACTGTCTCAACTTCCCATCTCCCGAGAACCCGGAGCATTATTACGTCCTGTCGCGGTGCGTCGAAGGCCTCGCCGCCGTATGCCGGGACATGGACTGTCCGGTGGTCTCCGGCAACGTCAGCCTGTACAACGAGACGCCGCGCGGGGCTGTTTACCCATCGCCGCTGGTGGTGACCGCCGGCATCGTTCCGCATTACATCTATTTCGTCTCCGGCGGGCACGCGCGCGAGGGCGACTTGATATTCCTCGCCGGCCCGGCGGTGGGTTCGCTCGGCAGCTCACGCTGGCAGGTGCTCTGTTCGGACCCGGAGCGAATGACGCCGCGCGGCGCGACGTTGAGGTACGACGCGGAGGCAGAAATCGCGTTTGCCGCGCACGCGCTTCTGACGTCGAAAAAGGCCGACATAAAAAAGAGCGCGCGCGTCGTCGCGGGCGGAGGCCTGTCGGTCGCGCTCGCCAAAGAGGCGATCCTGTCGGGCCAGGGAATGACCATAGAACTGGAACGCGACCCGTTCGCGGCGATGTTCAGCGAGGGCGGCCCGCGCGCCGTCTACATCATTCCTCCCGCCGCGGCCGATAAATTCCTCGCGTGCTGGGAGGGATTTCCCGTCGCGCGCATAGGACAGGTCGGCGGTAAGTCGCTGGTCGTGAAGGATTTTATGGAAGTGCCGGTCGGGGTACTTCAGTCGGCTTTTTACGGCACGAAGGTGTAATGCGGCATGTGCGGCATTTTCGGCGCGTACAGCCCCGACAGTTTCGTGGCGGAGGAAGTGTACCTCGGGCTCGCCGCGCTGCAGCACCGCGGGCAGGAATCGGCGGGAGTGGCCTGGATCGACGGCGGCAGGCGGATCAATTCCATAAAAGGCATGGGGCTGGTGCACGAGGCATTGAGCCAGAGCGTGCTCGCCAAGACGCCGGCGAAGGCGGCGATAGGGCATGTGCGTTATTCGACGGCGGGGGCGTCGATGCTGCAGAACGCCCAGCCGATTTGCGCGAACTACGCGAAAGGGCCGGTCGCCATCGCTCACAACGGCAACCTCACGAATTTCGAAGAGCTGCGTGCCACACTTGAAAACAGGGGGGCCATCTTCCAGTCGACGAGCGACACGGAGGCCATTTTGCAATTGCTGGCGCACCAGCCGAGACGAAGCCCGTTCGACGCGCTGCTCCGCGCACTGGCGGAGGTGCGGGGGGCTTACTGTCTCGTCGTCCTGCTGGAGGAGGGCCTGGTGGCGGCGCGCGACCCGTGGGGTTTCCGCCCGCTCGCGCTCGGAAAACGCGGCGACAACTATTACGTGGCGTCCGAGAGCTGCGCTTTCAGCCTGCTGGGCGCGTCTTTCGTGCGCGATATAGAACCGGGCGAGGTCGTACTGATCAATTCGGACGGCGTCACATCACACACACTTCCGATAACGAGCGCCAGGAAGTGGTTCTGCTCCTTCGAGTACGTCTATTTCGCCCGTCCCGACAGCGTGCTGTTAGGACGCTCGGTCTACAGGGCGCGGCATGAGATGGGCAAGAGGCTTGCCATCAGCGAGGGCGTGGACGCCGATTTTGTGGCCGCTTTCCCCGACAGCGGCACCAACGCCGCACTCGGTTACGCCGAACAGGCGGGTATTCCTTTCGAGGCGGCGGTAGTGCGAAACAGATACGTAGGGAGAACGTTCATACAGCCGACACAGAAAGTGCGCGAACTAGGCGTGAGGATCAAACTGAGTCCCTGTCCTGAGCTTTTCCGCGACCGCGCCTCCGTACTCGTCGACGACTCGATCGTGCGCGGCACGACCGCCGGACTGGTGATATCCATGATAAGGGAGTGCCGCTCGCGCGCCCTGCACCTCAGGATATCGTCGCCTCCCGTGAGGTATCCGTGTTTTTACGGCATAGATACCCCGTCGAGCGGCGATCTCGCGGCCGCGAAATACAGTCTCGACGACATAACGAGGACGGTAGGCGCCGACTCCCTGCGTTACCTGAGCCGCGAGGACATGATAAACGCGATCGGCCTGCCGCCGGATTCGTTATGCACGGCGTGTTTCGACGGAAATTACCTCGGCGATGACGGCAAGTGCGTGACGTCAAAGGGCGCGTGCGGCGGCGAAATTTTCGACTGAACCGTTACCGGCTATAAACCGCAAAATATCGTCGCCAGCGTTGAAATTATAGATTCGCCAATATTCTATTTTACAAAACGCCATGTTGCTATTTTATCATTCGCCGGCATTCTATTTTATCAAACGCCATTAACGGTGTAAAATAGCGCTGAACACTTGATTTGAGAGGACACGACATGGCAAAAAAAATATACCCTCGCTGGCAAGCCAATACGATTACGCAAGCCTTAAAGACAAGGCGAGTGGTAATGGTATCCGGCCCACGGCAATGCGGAAAAACCACACTCGTAAAACAAATGGTTCAAAGTAACGACACTTTCCTGACGCTTGACGATGACGCCTTACTCAAGACAGCCTCGAGTGATCCGTTAGGCTTTGCGAAACACCATCGGGGCGCGTCAACGGGAGCGACGGTAATAGATGAAGTCCAAAAAGTCCCGGCTTTAATCACGGCCATTAAAAGAGTTGTAGATGAAGACAGCTCTCCCGGTCAGTTTTTGCTGACCGGCTCCAGCGATTTCCAAAAAAACCCTGAAATAACGGAAAGCCTAGCCGGACGAGTGAAAAACATTGAACTGCGCCCTCTTTCAATCGGCGAAACGCTGGAGCGCAATCCTTCATTTTTAGACAGGGCTTTTGGCGAAGGCTGGCCCGCGCAAATTAAAGGCTATGACAAGAAACGTGTGATAGAGCTGGCCTTTATAGGAGGATACCCTGAACCGCTTTTTTTTAACGCGCACGAGAGGACGGGCTGGCATCTTGATTATGCTCGCACTCTGCTTGCCCGTGACCTTAGAGATGTCGCCAATATCAGAAGAAAAGAAACCTTGCGAGAATTATTGGGCGTTCTTGCCGCTTGGTCGAGTAAATATCTTGATACTGATTCGATTTGTGCTAAATTAAACATAACCAAACCGACGCTTTCAAGTTATATCAATGCGCTCGCGGCATTGTATCTTTTTCAAAAGGTTCCGTCGTGGAGAAAAACCGATTATGATCGGGTTGGCAAACGTGATAAATTTTTTACCACCGATACGGGCTTAATGGCCTCGCTTTTGGATTGGCGGCTTGACGATGTTTTTCTCGACTCTGACCGCAGCGGCAAGATTTTTGAGACGCTTGTGTATAACCAACTGTTTTCTGAAACTAGCTTAGGCTATGAGTATTCTCTTTTTCATTACCGAGACCGGGCGAAACGGGAAATTGATTTTATTGTGGAAAATCGTCAGGGGGCAATTTTAGGGATAGAAGTCAAAGCCGGTTCAATGGTCAGCCAGAGCGACTGTAAACACTTGAATTGGTTTAAAGGGAACGTTAAAAAACCCTTTCGCGGTATCGTCTTGTATTCCGGAGAAAATACTTTACCTTTGGCGAAGGATATCCTAGCAGTCCCTATAGCCGCGCTATGGAATTAAAAAACGGCTGCGGAGCAGGCGATTCAAACCCAAGATACAGCTTGGATATTTTTCACCTGTCGACCACGCCTCCGTGATAGCAGATGAACCTGTCCGCATCGAGGCTCAGCAGTTTTTTCGCCGACAGTCTGGCGGTTTCGATGTCGAACGAATACCGCGGGCTGGCGGCATGCAGCCGTCCCAGCAGGGCGACGAGGGCGTCGCCGGTGATGACGGTCTTCTCGTTCCGCACGAACATGGATATATGGCCCGGCAGATGTCCGGGGGTGGCGATTATCTCGGTTCCGCCGCACCACGGCATCACGTCCCCTCCCTCTACGACGGCGTCGATACGCGCGGGCTTCATGGACTCGAATTCGGCGCGAATCTCGTCGGCCCGTCTCCGCTCCAACTCGGACAGGTAGATGAGGACGGATTGAGTCTGGCGCAGGCGGACCGACTTCTCTTTCCCCTCGATCACGAGCGCGTCCGGCCCCGAGGCCATCGTCGTGACGCGGGGATATTTTTCCTTTATGTCGGCCAGCGTGCCGCAGTGGTCGTAGTCGTGATGGGTGACGATGACGCCAGTGATCTCTCGGAACGGAATACCGGCCTCCTCGGACGCGCGCTCCAGCAGCGGAAGGCCTCCCGGATACCCGCAGTCGACGAGGATGCGATGTTCGCCGTCGCACAACAAAACGGGATATATGGTCTTGATCCCTTTGCGGACGAAATCGACCCGAAGGGGTATCGCCCCGCTTATTTTTCGCCCCGCTTCCAACAGACCGATCGCTCCTCTCAAAAAAATTTCGCGCGCTCATCAGTAATTTTTATCACGCCGCTCTCCGGCGTCATTATGTCTTTTTTGACAAGTCGCGCGTTCGGTATATTTGCCGCTGACATGTGGTTATATTATATATAATATGAAAAACGTTCTCAGGAGGTGGATTGAATGTCTTGGTTATGGGCCGCTTTGACGCCGCACCCGCCCATTATCGTTCCGGGGGTCGGTGGTGGGCGCGAGAAGGAGGCCGCGGTCACCCTGGAAGGTATCGCGGGAGTGATGGAACGTGTACGCGAACGGAAGCCGGAGGCGATTTTGCTTCTCTCGCCGCACCAGACTTACGCGCTGGGCGCGTTCGCGCTGAACACTTCGCCGGTTGTGAAAGGCGGGCTCGCGATGTACGGGGCGCGCGACGCTTCGTTCGAACTGCGCACGCCACAGCCGAAAGTCGACGCGCTGGCGGAATTTCTTGGTGCGGACGACGTGCCGGTGAGCATGGTGACCTCGGCCGACCTCGATCACGACCAGGGATCCTCGGTGCCGCTCTATTTTCTGAGAAATACATATGGTCCTTTGCCCGACATCGTGCTGTCCAGTCCCATCGGGCTCGAGAGGAAAATGTCGTTCAAACTCGGCGAGGCGATGTCCCGTTTCGACGACGGCAGAACATGGGGCTTGCTCGCGAGCGGAGACCTGTCGCACAGGCTGAAACCGGGCGCTCCGGCGGGTTTCAGCCCGATGGGGGAGAAATTCGACGCGGCGGTAGTGGAATCCCTTAAAAAAGCCGATCCATCGCCGGTCTTCGACCTGTCTCGCCGCGCGATCGAAGACGCGGGGGAATGCGGCATGCGCTCGGTGCTGGCGATGCTCGGCATGGTGTCCGCACTGGGCGGGAAGATCGACGTCCTGTCGTACGAAGGGCCGTACGGGGTTGGTTACTGCAACGCCATATCCGTCTTCTGAAAGGAGCGACGAAACGATATGCCGGATATTGAAAAAAATCATCCTTACGTGGTGTTGGCCCGCCTCGCCGCGGAACGATACCTGAGCGGCGGCATCATGCCCGCGAACGGGCTCGAGGTAGACAAGAGCGCGGAACTTTGGAACATCCGCCGGGCTTGTTTCGTCTCGATAAAGACCCTCTCGGGAGACCTGCGCGGCTGTATCGGGACGATACTGCCCGCCCGTCCCTCGCTCGACATCGAGATCATCGAAAACGCCGTGTCTTCCTCCACCCGCGACCCGCGTTTCCCCCCGATGAAAAAAGCCGAGCTGGATAATGTCGTGTTCTCGGTCGACGTGCTGAGCGAACCTGAGAAAATCCCCGACAAAAGCATGCTCGACGTCAAAAAATGGGGTGTGATCGTCTCGAAAGGAGCGCGTCGCGGCGTGCTTCTGCCGGATCTTGACGGCGTCGGCACGGTCGACGCGCAGATAGAGATAGCTTCGCGCAAGGCCGGTATCTTCGGCGGCGCGGATGGCGTCACCCTGGAGCGTTTTTCGGTGCGGAGGTATCCCGAAGAATGACGGAACCGGCGTGGTGGATGCCGGCCGACGGCGGAGCGTCGGCCGTGTGCTCGCTCTGTTTTCACGGGTGCAGGATCAAAAAGGGCGGCACGGGATTTTGCAAGGCGAGAAGATATACCGACGAAGGCTTCAAGTCGCCGCATCTTGGAAGATTCGTGTCGGTGGCGGTGGACCCCATAGAGAAAAAACCCCTGCGCCGCTGGCGTCCCGGCACGCAAATACTGTCGCTGGGCGGCATACTGTGCGATATGACGTGCCCGTTCTGCCAGAACCATACCATCGCGCATCCGCTGGGCAATCTCAGGGAGCGTGTGATCATGCCCTGGCAGCTTGCCGAAATGGCGAAGCGTTCTTCGCTCAAAGCCGTGGCCTACACCTATAACGAGCCGACGCTGCAGGCGGAGTATATAGTAGAGGCTTCCGCCGTCCTGAAAAAAGAGGGCATAGCCACGGTTATGGTGACGAACGGAATGTTCGGCGAAGCGTTCTGTGAGGAGGCCGCAAGGCGCGTCGACGCCATGAATATAGACATAAAGACGTTCGACGAGGAGAAGTACGCCAAGCTCGGAGGTTCTCTCGAAACGGTAAAACGCAACATAAGACGCCTCGTCGACGCCGGGGTGCACATAGAGCTGACGAACCTGGTCGTTCCCGGCATAAGCGACTCGGAGGGGGATTTCGTTCGGATGATCTCGTGGATAACGAGCGTCTCTCACTGCGTGCCGCTTCATATCTCGAGGTATTTCCCGGCTTACCAGTATCGCGAGGAACCCACTGATCCCGCGTTGATGCTGAGGTTTCGGGACATAGCCGGCGCGAGGCTCAAATATATCTATATGGGCAATTTGCCCTGAAGTGTCCCGGAACTAAAATTTATGCACCTTCACGTCCCTGCCGTTCACCCATCCCCTGAACCGCGAGTTCGTGACGTAGTACCATACGCTTCCGTCGCCGCCGCGCACTTCCTGCGTGACGAATATGGGCGTATCCTTCCGCATCACCGCGACTATATCCGATGTCTCCGACGGCTTCGCCCTGCATTCGGACCGGTCACGCGTCACGACACCGCCCGTCTGGATGGCGTAAGGCCGCGGCTTCGGTTTTTCGCCGACCATACGGACGGCCCTGGCGTCTGTCTCGGCTTCGGCTCGCTCGGCCCGGGGTTCGGATCCGGGAGCCGCCGGCAAGGGTATCGCCGTGCTGGAGTCCGTTTTTATCGGGATATTTTTCCCCCGGAAATATTTTGGCCCGTAATTGATGGCGGCGCCCGCTAAGGCCAGGAAAATCACCGCCAGGATGACGTTTTTCAGCACGGCTCCGCGGAAATTTTCCTTCCTGCGGCGTTTTTGAAACTCCAACTCGAGGGTTACGCTTGATTCGTGCGATTTGAAGTTGTGGACATTGCCAGACGAGCATACGCGAGGCGGCTCTCCGAAGGAGTCGTCGTATTCCCTGCGCAGGGCGGGGTCGCTGAGACACCTGTAAGCCTCGGTCACATCCGGCATCAGGGAGGCCTGGAACGCGTCATAACCCGCGGCTGCCGAATGGCTTTCGTAGGCTGCCTCTATCTCTACGGGAGAGGCATTTTTTTGGACTCCCAGAATGAAATAGTAATTCTTTAATGTCGGCATGCCTGTCCTTTCACATCCATCCGTTTCCCGACGAGGTACCAAAAGGGCGTTTCTCCATTTACAACGAACGATGCCACAATACACCAAAACCCCATGTCGCGTCAATTATCGCGCGTTTTTTTGCCGGCACATCGAGAAATACGGGGAAATACAATTTTACGATAGCGTAAAAAACGCTGTTAATATATAATACGTCGTGAAAGCACATAACATGACGATAACGGGAAAAATTCGTTCAAACTGAAGGGGAGCCGCGATGGACGACTTGGTGACGAGAGCTGTTAAATACGGTTTTTCGCACGCCGCTTTGCTCGACGCATTCACGCTCAGGGCGCGGAGCGAGGTGCGCGACATGTGCCGGGCCGATAAATGCAACCGTTTTGGGAAAAACTGGAGGTGTCCGCCGGCGTGCGGCTCGATCGAGGAGAACGCGCGGGCTATGGGCGCGTACCGGACTGGCCTGATAGTACAGACCACGGGAGAACTGGAAGACGACTTCGATTACGAATCCATGGAAGCGGCGGGGCAGCGTCAGAAGAAACTTTTCATCTCTTTCAGGGACGAGCTCGCGGGCGAGTATTCGGGTATGCTCGCGCTCGGCAACGGCGCGTGCGCTGTGTGCGGCGCGTGCACTTATCCCGATTTCCCATGTGTTGCCCCCGAGCGGTCGGTCTCGTCGATGGAGGCGTTCGGGCTCCTGGTGAGCGATGTCTGTGAGAAAAATGGCCTCGGGTATTACTACGGCCCCAGGACGATCACCTATACGGGCTGTTATCTGCTACAATGAGCGAAGTGCCGGGGATATAGACTCACAAAACTTTTAAATACTATAATTAATGAGAACGAGGAGGATGAAACGATGGCCGATATCCTGAACGAGATAAGCGAGAACCTTCAGAACGGCAAGGCGAAGGTCGTGGTGGAACTGGTCGGAAAAGCGATTGAAGAGGGGCTTCCGCCGCAAAAGATACTCGACGAAGGCCTTCTGGCCGGCATGGGAGTCATAGGCGCGAAATTCAAGGCCAACGAGGTATTCGTCCCCGAGGTTCTGGTGGCGGCGCGTGCCATGAACAAGGGCGCAGAGGTGCTCAAGCCGAGACTGGCGGCCGAGGGAATAAAGGCGAAGGGCAGGGCCGTGATCGGCACGGTGAAGGGCGACCTGCACGATATAGGCAAGAACCTCGTGAAAATGATGATGGAGGGCCGCGGCATAGAGATGATTGATCTCGGCGTCGATGTCCCCGCGAGCAGGTTTGTGGAAGCCGCGAAGGAAAATGATGTGCCTATCGTCTGCTGTTCCGCGCTCCTCACTACGACCATGGGAGAGATAAAGGGCGTGGTGGACGCATTCAAGGAAGCCGGCGCCAGGGACAGGGTGAAGATAATGATCGGCGGCGCGCCTGTGACGCAGGCTTTCTGCGACCAGATAGGCGCCGACAGCTATGCTCCGGACGCTGCCTCCGCCGCGGAAGCCGCGGTCGCGTTTATATAGACAAGGTTGTGTCCCGCGCGAGTCACCGCCGGCCCGAGATATATTTTTTGACCGTCTTGTAGTAAGGAACGAGCGAGCCGGCGAACGACGCGTCTCCCCTCCACAGGGGAAAATCCAGCATAGGGGCGGGGCGGCGCGTCTCCGGAGACAGGGTTTCGAGAGCGTTCAGCTCGCCGGGCAGCGCGGGCGGGCAGTAAAAACCGGCGTCCGCTCGTGGAGGCGCGATACCCGCGTCCGGTTCTGATTCGGCGTCGTATTTTTGAGGTTCGTCCGCGACGGGCTCGCGGCCGGCGAACGATATTCTTTCGCTGGCCGGCGCGCACAATATATCCAACAGTTCCCCCTTTTCCAAACCGCGCAGGCGCATCAGCAAGAAGGGATCGCGGTCGATCGCGGAAGCGGCCACGCAGACGACCGCCAGGATGTGCTCGCAGACATCCCCCTGTTCGGGGCAGGCACACCACTTTCTGCTCTTCATGAAGCCGTGGAGCGACAAGGCCATGCCGCATGATTTGAATATGTCGTCGATATCGCCGGGAGAGGCGCCCATCAGAAGGGCGGCCTTGTATTTCGCTTTTTCGCGCAGGCGGTTCACTACGTCATCCAGCGCGCCGTTGCGGGGGGGTACTGTATAAATCCGCACCGCGTAAGGCGCCTTGCGTTTCCCCTGGACATGGGCCTCGATGAGGCCGGACGAGATTGTGAGGTCGAGGACGCGGCCGTTTTTGGCATCTCTTTTGGCAGCGGTTATACGCCTGGGAGACGCCGCCTCGCACATGCGGTTTATCAGATCTGCCGTCCTGGGGCTTGGGTTCTCGAATTCCGAACGGGTCCTGATGCCCGGCGGGCGTCCTCTTTTGCGTTTGGGCAAGTTCATGAGCGCGCCATCCTTGGTGAGAGCGCGACGAGTTTTTTGAGTTCCCTGTCGGACAATTCGGTGATCCAGTTGCCGCGCTCCAGGATCACGCTGTCCGCCAGCGTTTTTTTTGACGCTATCATGTCGCCTATGCGTTCCTCGAGCGTTCCCTTGCAGCAGAATATATGAACCTGCACGTTGGATGTCTGGCCGATCCTGTAAGCTCTGTCGATGGCCTGCGTCTCGACCGCCGGATTCCACCACCGGTCGTACATGACGACCTGGTTCGCCCTGGTGAGGTTCAGTCCAACGCCGCCCGCCCGCAACGACAGGACGAAGAATCTCGCCCCCTCGCTCTCCTGAAAGGCGCGCACCATTTTGTCCCTGTCTGCCTTCGGCACCCCGCCGTGCAGGAAAAAAGCCTCGCGCCCGAAACGTTCCTGAAGCTGGTACTTGAGGATTTCCCCCATTTCGACGTATTGGGTGAATATGAGCGTCCCGTCGCCGGCCTCGTGCATCTCTTCCGCCAGAGACATAAGCCTTTCCAGTTTCGACGAGCGCTCAGGGTCCAAGTCCCCGTCTTTCGCGAACAGGGAGGGATGGTCGCATATTTGTTTCATTCTGGTGAGACCGGCCAGAACCAGGCCCTTTCTCTTCATGCCGGACACGCTATCGAGTTCCCTCGTGAATTCGCCGGCGACGGCCGCGTACAGTTTCATCTGCTCGCGTTTAAGGCCGCAATACTCCACCGTCTCTATCTTGCGGGGGAGATCCGGCGCTATCGCCGGATCGGTCTTGAGCCTGCGCATTATAAACGGCCGCACCGTGTTCCTCAATTTTTCCATCGCGCCGGAATCTTGCGCGGCGGATATCGGTTTGACGTAACGGTTGGTGAAATGCCTTCTGCTGCCAAGCATGCCCGGCATGAGAAATTCCATGATCGACCACAGGTCGCCGACGTGATTCTCGATGGGCGTGCCGGTGAGCGCTATTCTCCAGTCGGCGCGCAGGCTTCTCGCGGCGCGCGACTGCCTCGTGTCGTGGTTCTTGATGTTCTGTGCTTCGTCGAGGATGATACCGTGCCAGCCGACATTTTTGTATAATTCGGCGTCGCGGTGAAGCAGCGCGTAACTCGACATCACCAAGGCGCTCGATTCGGCCGCGCGGGCGAATGCCTCGCCTCGCCGTCTGTCGTGTCCGTGATGTATGTAAAGCGGCAGTGAGGGGAAAAATTTCTCGGCCTCCATCCTCCAGGTCTCGATGACCGATGTCGGACAGATCAGAAGCACGGGGCGCGGACGGCCCATGCCGCGGTACCGCTCGACGAGCGCCAGCGTCTGAATCGTCTTGCCCAATCCCATATCGTCCGCGAGGCACGCCCCGATGCCGAGCCCCGATAAAAACGCGAGCCACGAATAACCGACTTCCTGATAAGCGCGCAGTTCTCCCCTCATGTTTTTCGGCGCTGGGAGTATCTCGGGCGGAACCTCGCTCCGCAGAGCCGCGTATATCGATTCGAGTTCAGGCATGTCCGAAAACCCGTCGATGAAGGGATCCTGTATCGCGATACGTATGGCATCGACCGTCGAAATTTCCTCCGGTAAACGTCCGAGGCGGAGCATGAGTTCCGAGACGCGCTCGCGCGATATGTACGCCCACTCCCCCCTCAAGCGAATCAATGGGCAATCGCCGTCCACCACCGCGCGTTTTTCTTTGTCCGACAAAACGGTTCCGCGCCACGCGAGGCGCCACCGTAACGATGAATCTTCGCCGCGCGTACCGAGGATCGCGAGCATCTCGGACGAATTTTCGCTCCACCAGTCTGGGTAAATTACTTTCACACCCATTTCCGTCAACTCCGGGGCGTGGTTTTGCAAAAAATCCGCGGTTTCGGCGAGCGTCAGCGGGCACCCCTCGGGAGCGGGCAATTCGAGGCTCCTTTCTACGGGGGGAAAGACCGCGCCGATCCGGCCGAGCATGAGAAGTGTGTAGCGCCTCATATAACCGGCTTCGGAAGTGTCACTCGGCGCGTTCCAGACATCGCGCGCCGGGAGCGTCCTGCCCGATGTCTCGCATACGGACGAATACTCCAGATGCCAATGGCCGGGGTTTTTCCCGCTTCCCGAGAGCGTCACCGCCAGTTGAAAGGGAACGTGCGCCATCCACTCGTAACAGCCGCGCCATTCTTTCACCTCGCGGTATATGGACGCGAGTGACTGGCTCAGGCCGTCGGTCTCACCCATCCAGCCGAGAGAGCGAATCCACAGCGCGTGCGGGTTCAGCGCGTTCACCAGTTTTCCGCGGCGTTTCCTCTCGCGGGCGTACTCGGCGGGACAGGAGGCGTTTTTCATTATCGCCTTCATCACCTTGCGCGACGACGCGTCCGCGTCGCAGCTCCCCTTTTGCGTCCATGCGTCCCGGATGAGGCCGTCGAGGAAATCGGAGATTATATCGCGCAGCACCGTTTCGGCCGGCGCGTCCCCGCCGCGCGATGTCCTCAGAATATCGGGCATCACGCCGCGCAGCCTGCGGTACCTCGCGGCGTCGTCACCGGCTAGCATCGGCGTCCAGATGGATTCGTACCTGTTTTTATCCTCCGACATCCTGATATCGGGCAAAAATCTTCCGCGCTCCAGCATCGAGACGACGAAAGAGCAGCATTCCATCACGTAACAGAGATCGAGCGCGGCCATGAGCCCATTTGCCAGAAACCTGCCGTCGGGCGATACGGTCTCGCGCGAGGTGAAAAATTCTCTCGTCTCGGCCAAAACCGCCGCGCCGGCGGGAACCGCTTCCGCCATCCAGACTTGCGCGGACGCTCCGTTTGCGGCCCGCGCGTATCGTTTGGGAAGTTCGCCGAGGAGAGGGGTCGACGGGATCGGATATTTGCCGCCGACGGTGGGCAGTTTCAGCTCTATTTTCGCGGCGCCGGCCGGGAAAGGGTATTCGCACCCACCGGAGGACAAAGCCTCGCGGATGCGTTCGGCGTCGGGAGCGTACGGATGATCCGGTATCGCGCCCGTAAGACGGCGCCTGCCCCTGAAATTCCTGCCCGCGAACGAGCGCTCCCCCCAGAGGAAGAAGCCTTCACCGCGGCAGCAATGGAGGATCAGCACGTTACGCTACCCCGGCGTTCAATCCTCAAAGCAGCCTCCTCCTATGAATTCGCGCAGTATGGATAGGTTCGGCACGTTATCGGACGGTATGACCGGCGCGAAACTGAGCATGGACAGAAGGCGCGACGCTTCGCCGTATGCGGGGGAGTTCTCCGGCACGGAGCGCAGCAGAGGTTCCGCGTATCCCTTCATCACCGATATCTCGTAGACAAGCGATGAGTTGAAAAGCAGGTCGGCTCCCTCCTCGTAAGGAAAGATATGTTTGTGCGAACCCTTCACCACCGACGGCCACATGAGAAGCGTGTGTTCAGGGCCGTGCCCCCTCGTGCGGTAGTCGCGCACCAGTCTGCGCAAAAGCCGCGTGTCCGTGGTGCCTATCCTGTTGTGCGCGTCGAGATTGACCCCGGTGAGGGGGGATATGAATACTTTGCGTTTGGCTTCCTTAGGGATATCCGCGGTGAGTTTGTCGTTGAGTCCGTGAATGCCCTCAATGATCAGGATGTCGTTCAGGTGGAGCCTCAGTTTGCGTCCGGGTTTTCGGGTGCCGGCGACGAAATCGTACCTCGGAAGCTGAACTTCCTCGCCCGCCAGGAGGGCGTTTATCTGTTCGTTTATCAGCTCCAGGTCGAGGGCTTCCAGCGTCTCGAAATCGTAATCGCCGTTTTCGCCGCGGGGCGTTTTGTCGCGGTCGACGTAATAATCGTCCAGCGCGATAGCTATCGGATTTTTGCCGCTCACCTGGAGCTGTATCGCGAGACGCTTGGAAGTGGTGGTCTTTCCCGAGCTGGACGGCCCGGCAAGACAGAGCAGCCTTACCTCGGGACGTCCGATTACGCTGTTCGCGATGCGCGCTAAGGCCTCGCCGTGAAACGCCTCGGATATCAGTATCAGTTCGAGCGATTTTCCTCTCGCCACGCGCTCGTGGAGGCTGTCCATGGTGGAGAGTCCCAATACGTCGAGCCAGTTCGAGTATTCGCGGAACACATCCATCAGTTTCGGCACGACCTGAAGCGGGGGAAGTGCGTCAGGGGCCGTTATCGACGGAAACCGCAGCAAAAACCCCGGCGCGAAGAAGTTGAGATCGAACGTTTTTATGACGCTGGTGGACGACGCCAGCGGGACGCCGAAATAGCCGTATATGCCGGCGCACCTGTAGAGCATGACCGGGTCGGCTCCCGTGCATTGAATGAGCCTTGCCCTGTCACCGCTGCCCTGGCGCTCGAATATCCTGCGGGCTTTGTCCAGGGGGAGCGTGGCAAGCTGGATGGGGAGCGCGGAGGCCGCCATCTTCTCCATCTCTTCCCTCACGCGCGCGATCTGCTCCTCGGTGGCCGGTCCCTTTTGAAATTCGCAGTAATAACTGTCGCTCATCGAATATTTCACGGACACGTCCCGGTCGAGCGCCCTCTTGCAGGCGAGGGCCAGAAGGAACGTCAGCGTGCTCCTGTAGATTTCGGCCCCCTCGAATGTCGACGTGTCCACGAATTCCACGTCGGCTTCGTCGTCGATGACCCAGCTCATGGGGCGCAGAATTTTGTTGACCCGCCACGCCATGACGAGCCCCGGACCCCTGGCGTCGGTATCCGTGAACGACAGTACCTCGTGTCCCATTATCGGCGTGTCGGAATATATTTTCTGAACTTTATCGCCCTCGATTACATTCACAGTAAACCCCATAACTCGCATCCCTCCGATTGGACGGTTTAAATTGACGCATGTCCAAATGAACATTATAGAATATAATAACACGTGACGGGAAACGCACTTTTAATTGTACCATCAAAGGGCGTTTCGTCAATTTTAAATGCGGAAAGGATTTATTTTATGCGAGAAATTTCGGTAAAAAAAATCATGCCGCGCCTCGCGGCGCTTCTCCTTGCGGTGGTCTTGCTCGCCGGATTCGAAGCCGCGCCCGCGAACGGCGCCGCGAAATATATATTTCTTTTCATAGGGGACGGAATGGGGACGGCGCAGAGAAACGCCGCTGAAATGTATCTGGCTGGCATGAGGGAGGCGCGCGGCGACGTCACTCCCCGCGAGGCTCAGCTCGCGATGAATTTGCTGCCGGTGCAGGGATTCATCGAAACTGATTCGCTCTCCGGCATCACGGACTCCGCCGCGGCGGGCACCGCGCTCGCGACGGGGCACAAGGCGCGGAACGGAGTGGTGGCGATGAACCCCAAATCCGGCGAAAATTACGTCTCGATCGCCGAAATGGCTCACCGAAAGGGCATGAAGACGGGCATCGTCACGTCGTCGTTCTTTCAGGACGCTACTCCGGCTGCCTTCTACGGGCACGCCGGAAAAAGGACCGAACATTATTCCTTGGGGATTCAACTGACCGGCAGCGGATACGAGTATTTCGGCGGGGGCGGTTTCCGAAACCCCAAAGGGCGCGACAAAAAAAGCGCCGATCTTTACGGGATAGCGTCGTCGAAGGGATACGCGGTGACCCGCGATCTCGGCGCGCCCATAGCGGATAAAGTGATAGCCGTGCACCCCAGGGCGTCGAACGGATACATGCCGTGGGTCATCGACGAAAGAAGCGGCCCGTCCCTGGCCGATCTAGTGGATTACGGAATCGAGACGCTCGACGGCCGTGACGGTTTTTTCATGATGGTGGAAGGGGGTAAAATAGATCTCGCCTGTCACGCTCACGACGCCGCCGCGACGGTGCGCGAGACGATGGCGTTCGACGAAGCGGTGGAACGCGCGGTCAAATTCATGGAGACGAGGCCCGGGTCGACACTGATAGTGGTCACGGGCGACCACGAGACTGGGGGTATGGCGCTCTCCTCCCTTGATCATGCGGAAAACGCCGTCTACGATACGCTCTCGCTGCAGCAAGGCTCGTACGCCGTTTTCGAGCGGCGCGTCTCCCCCAAAAAGGGCGAAAAAATGGCCGATTACGTGAACACCGCGAAAAAATTTTTCGGGCCATGGATAGCCGCCGCGCCGGATATCGAACGCGCGTTCAAGCTGAGCGCGATGGCCGCCAAAAGCAGAAAATCCGCCGCGGCGAACTACGACAAACTGTACTCCGCATACGACCCGTTCACGATCGCCTGCATGGCGTCCTCGAACGCGCACTGCGGTATCACTTGGTCGACGTTCGGACACACCGGCAAAAAGGTGCCCGTGTCGGCCGCCGGAATAAAATCCGAATCCTTCGCCGGAGAATACGAGAACACCGGCATATATGACAGAATACTGTCCGCCATGGCCGACTGACGCCTGCGCGGGACGAAACAAAACACGACAGGAAGTGAAGTTTGATGGAAAAAATCAAGAAAATAGGGTTGGTGGCTCACGACGCGCGAAAACAGGACATGCTCGACTGGGTGCGTTTCAACGCGGTGACACTGGCCCCTCACAGGATAATCTGCACCGGCACCACCGGCAAGCTCATAGCTGAGATGTTCGAGAGGGAATTCCCGAAACTCAGTCTCAGCCTGACGTGCCTCAAATCGGGTCCTCTGGGAGGCGACCAGCAGATGGGAGCTCTCATAACCGAGGGAAATCTCGATATACTGGTCTTCCTCACGGATCCGATGACAACACAGCCGCACGACGTCGACGTCAAAGCACTGGTGCGCCTTTGCACCGTTTACAACACCGTAATCGCATGCAACAAATCGACCGCCGACTTCGTGATAAGCTCCCCCCTCTTCGCCGAACCCTACAAACCGGTAGTGCACGACTATTCGAACTATCTGATGAGGGAAGCCTCGGAGAGGAAGGATTACTGAAAACCAAGGAAAGTTCAGGCTGATTAATTGATCAGCGCTTACTCACGCTGGTTGTTCAGAGGCAAAGTCCAACCAGCGGGAGCTATAAAGGTTCATGCCTGTGGTTCAGTAATAAATTCAGCCAATTTCCCTCAAGGGGAATCTTCTCTTAAAATTTTAACATTTGACATTTCGCCGCTCTGCGCGATAATTATGTTAATTTCACCATGGGAGGGCATCAAGGGATGACCGAACAAGAATTCAGGGAATTGACCGCTTACCAGCCGCCCAGCCCGCCGCCGAAGGCTCACGGTCCGGCGGTGGCTTCAGTCGCGGCCGCGGTGGCCGCTGTAAAGACGCCGATTAACAACACAGCGCAGGAACCGCCTGCGCCGGAACAGATATTGCAGGTCCCGGCGCAGCCTCGAGAAGAACCGGTGCAAATACCGATTGAGGCGCAAATACAGACGACCGCTCAGGCTCATGCACAGGCACAAGGGCAGGTATATCCGCCGCAGATAGAATCTTCCGCGCCGGCGCCGCAGAGCGTGTCCTTCGAAATGGTCCCGCAGCAAAAACACGAAGAATTGATGGAACAATACGCCCGTCTGAGCGACCGTTTCAAACGCCTGGTGGAAGAACGGGATTCGCTCTCGCGGCAGGTGTCGGAACTCAAACACTCTATCGCGGAACAGGGCCAGGCCGGAGAGTCCAAGGGACGTGACTACAAAGAGGAGATACGGCTATTGGGAAAACTGATAGACGACGAACAGGCGCTTCGTAACGCCGCTCAACCGGGGGACGAGCTTTACGCGAGACATGACAAGCTTGTGAGCGTTTTTCTGAATATTGTAGCCCAACTGAACAATCCTTAAGTTTTAGGGGCCGTTGTGCCCGGCGCGCCGTTCGGTTTATCCGGTTCATCCGCCGGAGGCATTCCCGCTTCCGGCGTAAATGTCGCGGTGTGGTACAGGCGAAGCATGAAGTAAGCTACCGACAGTATCAACGGCCCCATGAAAAGGCCTAAGAAGCCCCAGGTGTAAATTCCTCCGAGGAGGCCCGTGAATATCATGAGAATATGAGCGTTCGTCTCCTCATATATAAAAAGCGGTCTCAGCAGATTGTCGATCGAGCTGACGACGAGAATGCTCCATGCGAGGAGAATCGCCGCGTTTTTCACGTCGCCGGATGCGAAAAGATAAACGGCTCCCGGTACCATGACCATCGGAGTCCCCACAAACGGCAGCATGGCCAGGAAAAACATCAGCGAGCCGAAAAGCACCGGATTCGACAACCCTACGAACCACCACCCAAGCCCCCCAAGCGCCGCCTGAATCCCGGCCGTCATGATTATCCCGTAAAAAATCGCGTAGAGCATCTGTTTGACACGCGAGAAGAATACATCCTTCTCCGTCTCCGAGAGGGGCAGTATCTCCCTCGCGAAACGGGCGAAACTCTCTCCGTCGTGGGTGAGAAAAAACGTGCCGACCGTTATGACGAGCAGGTTGAAACCGAGCTGAAACGCGTTGCCCAGTATCTGTCCCGACAGTTTGGTCATGAATGACGTGATGATGCCCGGAAGGTTCGCCGCCATGTCGCTCCACATGGGCAGTTCGAAGAAGTCCGGATATTTCGACAGAAGCCAGTCGAGATGTGGTATCGGCAAAACCGCGCTCAACGGACGTCCTCTCACTGTGGGAAACCATTCCACGAAGAATTGGTAAAAATACCCCAATTCCCGAACCACCGCCGCAATCAGGCCGAACATGGGCAGTACCAGCAGAAACAGTATCAGAAACGTATTTATGCCGGACGCGATGTACGAAAAGTGTCCTCGCATCAATTTGTGATATATGAAGCGATAGAGCGGATAGGTGAAAAAAGACAAGACGGCCGCCCAAGCGAGCGCCGAGGCGAGAGGCCATATCACCATGGCCGCCAGCACCACGAAAAAGCACAGCAACACAATAAAAGGCGCGATGCTCTGCTTCAATCTGCTTATGAGGGCGGAGCCTTTCGAATTTTGCAAACGCACCCCTCCGGCTATCGAAGCATCCACTGGATTATTTTAACACGTCCCGCGGCGGTTCCAAAACACCGTGTGAGATTTTGATAACAGATAATGTGTGATTTTTTCAGGAAATTTTCATCCTCGCTATCCTGTCAAGCAGTTCTTTGTGTTTTAACTTTTCTTCATCGAGTGCTGTAAGTTTTCCATACCGCTTTATGAAAAAGCCCTAAATCCTTGTTATTGATGGATTTAGGGCTCTCGTTAATTTGGCTGAAATTTAAAGCGGTCCCACTCACATTTGCGCTTCAACCTCTCCCAATCCCTATCGATGTCCTCCTGCGCGGAGGCGAGGAGACGGAATGTGTCCGCGTCTTTTTTGAAGAGGTGCGCATACCTGCCCTGGGCGCGCAGAAATTCCTCCACCGGCTTCGGCTGCTTTGGGTCGTAGGACAGTTTATATACGCCGTCAATTACCTCGTATACCGGCCAAAACCTCGTGTCGGCGGCGAGCCGGCAAATTTCGACCTGGTCCGAGGGGTCCGTCTTCCAGAAAAGCGGGCAGGGAACCAAAACGTTTACGAACGCCGGCCCGGGAGTCTCCACGGCGCGTTTGACCTTGGCCGCCAGGTCTGTAGGGCTGTGAAGCGTCGTCTGCGCTACATAGGGGATATCGTGCGATACGGCTATTTCGGTGAGGTTTTTGGCACGCTGCGGTTTGCCGGACGACTTCGAACCGGCGGGAGACGTGGTGGCCGACGCGGAGCGCGGCGTCGCCCCGCTCCGCTGCGCGCCGGTGTTCATGTAACCCTGGTTGTTGTAACAGATGTAGGTTATATCATGCCCACGCTCGAGCGCCCCGGAGAGCGACTGCAGGCCAATGTCGTAAGTGCCCCCGTCCCCGCCGAATGCCACGAATTTTATGTTTTCCCGGCACGCCCCTCTTTTCCTGAGCGCCTTCCCCGCGCTTTCCGCGCCAGAGATCGCGGCGCCCGCGTTCTCGAACGCTATGTGAAGGAAAGGGACGCGCCACGCGCTGAAAGGATACACCGTCGTCGATACCTCCAGACACCCCGTGGCTCCCACCACCACCACAGGATCGTCTATCGCCATGAAAGCCTGACGCAAAGCGGTGGGGGCGCCGCAGCCGGGACACATCCGGTGCCCCTCGCAGAGCGCGTTTGAACGGTTGGTCAGTTTCTTCAGATTTATCCTGTCCATCAGTCGAGCCCCCCCGCGGTGAATTTATCTCTCAAACCGATGTAACAGTCGTCGCCTGGATCTCTGCCGTTTATCAGATCGTCGAACACCGCTTCGGCGTCGTGCGGGAAAAAATCCCTGCCACCCAGCCCGAAAATATAACCGTGCACCGGAACGCGGCGCGCGAGGCCGTACAAGGCCGAACGCACTTCGGCGGCGAGCGGCGCCGTTCCTCCGGGAGACACGCTCCTGTCGAGGACGGCTGCGGCGCGTTTCCCGTCGAGTGCCGACGCTACCTCGCCGGCCGGAAACGGGCGAAACATCCGCACTCGCAGACAGCCGGCTTTTATGCCCCTGCCGCGCAGCGCGTCGACCACGTCCTTTGCCACTCCGGCGGCGGAAGCCATTATCACGATGACATATTCGGCGTCATCCGTCATATAACGCTCCACAGGCGCGAATTCCCTGCCGGTGAGGGCCGCTAACTCGCGCGACAGTTCCGCGCGGACGCGGTTTACATTGCGAAGCCCCTCTATTTGGCCGCGCTTCATCTCGAAATAGTCCTCGGACATGACGAACGAGCCGTAAGACACGGGGTTATCGACGTCGAGAAGAGGGTAAAGCGGTTTCCTCACCCCGACGAATTTACTCACGGCGTCGTCGGGAAGAAATTCGACCGCCTCGTAACAATGACTGGTGATGAAGCCATCCTGACAGACGAAAACCGGAGTGAGCACGTCGGGATGCTCGGCGAGGCGAACCGACAGAATCGCCGCTTCGTAGGCCTCCTGCGCGTCCTCGCAGTAAATCTGAATCCATCCGGAATCGCGCTCCGGCATGCTGTCGGAGTGGTCGCAATGGATATTGAGCGGCGCGCCCAAAGTCCTGTTGACGAGGCCGAATACGATAGGCGCCCTGAATGAGGCCGCTATCGGAAAAATTTCGTGCATGAGCGCCACTCCGTTGGCCGAGGAGGCGGTCAT
>JAISYM010000127.1 GCA_031269875.1 Synergistaceae bacterium | reverse complement strand
TTAGCGGAGAGGGAGTCCGCGCGGGAACGCCTCGAACGCGCCATAGAGGATCAAAAAGAGCGCATCGAACACATGCAGCGCTTTGTGGACCGCTTCAGGTACAAATCTTCGAAAGCGACGCAGGTTCAGAGCAGGATAAAACAGCTCGAAAAGATGGAGATTTACGAGATGGATGCTCCGTCTAAAACCGTAAATATTTGCTTTCCCGAGGCGCCCAGAAGCGGGTGGGAGGTTATATCAGGCAAAGGGCTTTCGAAGAACTACGGAGAAATCGGCGTATTCAGGGACCTCGACCTCGAAATCACGAGAGGCCAGCGGGTGGCTTTGGTCGGCGTGAACGGCGCGGGCAAATCCACACTGTTGCGTCTGCTCTCCGGCGTCGAACAGCCGGATACGGGCACAGTGCGGCTGGGTCATAATGTGCGGCGCGCGTATTTCTCCCAGGAGAGCGCGGAAAACCTCAACTATTCGCACACTATCTGGGAAGAAGCCTCACGAACGGGCTCAAAGATCACCGAGACCGAAAAACGCAACCTGTTGGGGGCGTTCCTTTTCTCGGGCGACGATATAAAAAAGCCCGTGCGGGTGCTGTCGGGCGGCGAAAAATCCAGGCTGGCGCTGTTTAAGCTGCTCCTCTCGGACACGAACTTTCTGATTCTCGACGAACCGACAAACCACCTCGACGCAAACACCCGCGCGATATTCGAAGGAGCGCTTCTCCAGTATGGGGGAACGCTTCTCATCGTGTCCCACGACAGATACTTCCTCGACAACCTGGCCGACAGAGTGTTGGAACTGCGTGACGGCAGGCTCTACGATTACCCCGGAAATTACTCGCGCTTCATCGAAAAGCGCGAGGAGGCGCTCAAAACCGAGACGTCTGAACCCGCCGGGCGAGACGCGAAAAGCCCGGACGAACGGCGCGCCGAGTCCGGGCATAACGCGTCGGATACCGCGGACTATCGCGCAAAGCGCAGACAGGAGGCCCAGGAGCGCAACAGAATCTACCGGGAACGGAAAATATTTACGGACAGGATCGAACCGCTCGAAAAATCGATAACGGGCGCAGAATCCCGCAGAGACGAGATAGACGCCCTCCTATCAAGCGCGGATATCCTCGCGGACTCCGCGAAGGTTCGCGAGCTGTTCGTCGAGCGCAGCGAGAGAACGGAGAGGATAGAATCGGACTACAAGGAGTGGGAACGCCTCAATGAGGCGCTCGAGGGGATATGCTGAAATTGAAATCGAAGAGCGTTTCGCTTGGGGTTCGCGGCCTGACCACAACCGCGCTGCTTGCCACGGTGGCGTCCATACTCATGTTCATAGATTTCGCCCTGCCGATATTCCCGTCGTTCCTCAAGATGGACTTCTCGGAAGTACCGGGGCTGCTCGCCGCGATAGCGGTCGGCCCATACTCGGGGATTATGGTGGAACTGGTCAAGAATCTCATCAACCTCCCGCACACCACTACGGGCGGGGTCGGGGAGTTCGCCAGTTTCACGATAGGGAGCGCGCTCGTCATCCCTGCCGGCGTCCTTTACAGGAGATCGAACACAAACGCCGGCGCTGCGCTGGCTCTCTTGGCCGGCGTGACGACTATGACCGCCGCGGCTGCCCTGGCGAACTACTACGTGCTTCTCCCGCTTTACGGCAAACTCGTGCCGATTGACACGATATTGGCGATGTACAGCGAGGTAAACCCATACGTCGATACCGTGCCAAAGCTGATACTGACGAGCATAGTGCCATTCAACATCATAAAGGGCACCGTGATTACGCTCATCTCCTTCGCGCTCTATAAAAGGCTTCGGCGGATCCTCTCCGGTCGTTAAGAAAAGGCTGATTTATTATTAGAGGCCTGAAGGGTGAAGATTTAAACCCTCGAGGCCTCCGGCTTCACAAGCGGCATAATGCCGTTTTGCCGCGTTAATCAGCGGTTCCCTGATCCCCGAGCGCTTTGTCTATGGCAAGAGCCAGAAGGTGCGGCGCGCGGCGGTAGAGGTCGTCGGTGAATACCCTCTCCGCGAACGTGTGTATCCCCTTCCCCCACGGGCCTATATTCAGGATCGGCATGGAAATTTCTTCCATCTCCGCGAACGGGATCGAGTATATATCCCCCCACAGCAGCATATTATCCTTTATGTAATCCGTATCCGCGTCGATGGGGTTGCGCAGGAAGTAGCTGAAGTCCGACATGCCTGTCGCGCAGTGCCTGACGTAGTTGTCGCCGTATCTCTCGCTGGCGGCCGCTATCACACTGTCGCAAACCCGCTCCGCCCTATTCGCGGACGCCCCGAGCATGGCGTTCGACACGTGAGGATAGTAAGGCGGCACAAGCGCTATCACTATGACCGGCGACCTGTCCTTCACGTGGAGCAGCGTGTGCTCCACTACGGCGCGCGATGCCCCTATCATGTTCAGCTCGCCGCGCGTTATCTTCTCCCTCATGCCGGAGATCAAACTTCCAAGACCGCTCGTAAAGGCCTCCCCGGAGTCACGAAGCGCCTCCCCGTACAGCTCCGAGTACAGCTTGACGTTCGTCCTCCACGGAAGCGCGCCGCTCTCCTTGCCCTGAGCCTTCATATAAGCGTCGTAACTCCTCTGTTGATCGGCGATGACGGCGTCGAACGCCTCCGCGCACTCCCTCTTGATTATATCGATAATGTCCCCGACCGTGTTTTTGAGGAACAATACGTTCATAAGACCGGCGGTCGATATCGGAAGCGATACGTCGTACACGTCCTTGCCATCCTTGAGGTATAAAAAAGTCCCGCCGGTCGAGACTATCCCGTTCTCCTCGTCGATGAATAGCGGGTTTTCGTCGAGCCTGCGGACAACTTCCGCCATGATCTTTATCGGGCTCAGGCCATCATAAAGCCATCCCACGTGCGCAAGCGCGCCGCGGGCGTATATGAGCGGCAGCACCTTGCCGATAGAGCTCACGAACAGCTTTGGCGTATTCGGCCCCAAACTCCTGTTCGTCGGTTCCGAGTTCAGCGCGAGCGCGTAGTCGAATCCATGCAGATCCTTCAATTTTTTGAGTATGAGCGGCGCCCCCCTGCCGCCGGATGACAGGTTCTCCTCGTCGGGCAGACCGAGCAAAACGATATTGCCATCGAGCCGCCCCTCCTCCGCCAGGTTTGCGTAAGCCTCGATGAGAGCCATCTGGATCGCCGCCCCGCCCTTCATGTCGGCGGCCCCGCGCCCAAAGAGCCACTCACCGCCGCGCAGATCATCCAGAGCCTCGCGGTCCAGTTCGGCCTTGCCCTCCCGGAGCGCGGACATGAGCGCGTCCGGAGATGTCGCGAGCGTCCGCAGCGCCCCATAGTCATCCGTGTCGACCACGTCGTAATGGTGCAGCAGTACGACTGTACGGCGGCCGGTCCCCTTCAGGAAACACCACGGGATGGTCCTCCCGAAGGGATCCCCCGGTATCTCGAAGAACCCGGAGCTGTCACCGCGGGATTTGAAATAATTCACGGAATCGAACCAAGCTTTGTAAAAAGTATCCACCAATTTTTCCCGTTTTGTCCCTGTGCTGGTGTAAATCCCAACAAAATCGGTCAGTAATTTTTCGACGCGCCGCTTAAAATCTTCCCGTTCGATAATCTCATCGATCATCTGCCATCCCCCATTTAAGAAAATTATGAATTACCCAACATAGCGGTTACGACTGAAACGTCATTATATCGGGAACGCGCCGGCATGTCACCAGATGAGAATACCCTCCTTGAGATTAAAAATGAACATTCTCAATTAAAAGGTTCAGGAATGGCCTTTCAAAATAAAATAGCAAAAAAAATATTGTGTAAATCTTTACAACCAGGTCAAATGATTATAGAATTGCCTCATTCCACAGAGACGGGTCCATGTTAATAATTTTTTCAGGCATTGGAAACGATTCGGTGGTAAAAGTTTCTTAAAAAATCTGGAGGTGTATGGTTTATGAAAAAGCTCATGCTGTTCCTCGCGCTAGTTTCCGTCCTCGTTCTCTCCGCCGCCGCGTTCGCCGCGGAACCGGTCAAGATCGCGTATCTTGCCGGCCTCACCGGTGAATTTGCTCCTTACGGCATTGCAGAGAGCAACGCCGCCAAGATGGCGGTCGACGAGATCAACAAGGCCGGGGGCGTCCTCGGGCGCACTCTCGAACTCGTTGTTTACGACACGAAGTCACGCCCTGAGGATGCTGTGAACGCGGTGCGGCGAATGATCGAAAGCGACAAGGTCTGCGTGATAATGGGCGCCAACACGAGCAGCATCAACCTTGCCACCGCCCCGCTGGTCGACAGGGGCAAGGTTCCTCAGATCGGAACGGCCACGACAAACCCGCTCGTCACTGTTGACGAGAAGGGTAAACTTCGCCCGTACTCGTTCCGTATATGTTTCACAGACCCATATCAGGGAACGATCGCGGCGGAGTTCGCCAAAAACACACTGAAAAAGGACAAGGCCGCGCTGCTTTACAACGTCGGCTCCGACTACGCGCAGGGGCTTCGGGAGTTCTTCATCGAGAGCTACAAGAAGCTGGGCGGTCAGATCGTGGTAGACGAGGGCTACCGTGACGCGGACGTCGACTTCCGCGCGCAGCTCGCGCTCGTCCAGAAGAGCGGCGCCAATATCCTCTTTCTTCCGGGCCTCGGCAGGGATATGGCCCTCATCATCAAACAGTCCAGGGAACTCGGCATGAAGGATATCGATATCGTCGGCGGCGACGGCTACGGCGAGTTTATGAACGACATCGCCGGAAATTCTATGGTGGGAACCTACTGGATCACCCACACCAACATGGACGACCCCAATATGGCGCCGGTGTTCAAGCGCTACGAGGAGATATTTAAGGAAGAGGCGAAGGAATTCGGCAACGTGACGCTCGCTTACGACCTGACGTACTGGGTAGCGGACGCGATCAAGCGCGCCGGCTCGACGGACGGCACGGCAATCGCGAAAGCGCTGGAAGAAACAAAGGGGCTTCAGCTCAAACACTTTACACTGACGATGGATCCAGCGACTCACAACCCGCACAACAAGCCGGGCATCATTCTGAAAATAGGCGACGATAATCGTTCGCACTATTTCATGACAGTCGAACCAAAATAAAGCAGCGGAATAAAAAATTTCGCGGTTGAGGGCCAAAACACAACTATTCGCGGGGGCGGTTTCGCCCCCCGCAAGATTGGCATATTCGCCGCAGAGCTGAGGTGACGCAATGGATACCCTTTTTCAGCAGATTATAAATGGACTGTCGATCGGCTCCGTTTACGCGCTGATAGCCGTGGGATACTCGCTGGTCTACTCTATCCTGCTCTTCTCGAACTTCGCTCACGGCGGTTTCCTGGTGATAGGCGGCTATATCTGTTATTACTGTCTTGTCAAGGCAAACGTCAATATATGGATCGCTTCACTTGGCGCGCTTGTCGGCGCGGGGATAGCCGCCGTCCTTGTAGAGCGGTTCGCATACAGGCCCATACGTGAGCGCACCTCTCTCACGCTGTATATGCTCATAGCGTCGATGGGCATGAGCATCGTCATCGAGAATCTGTTCGTCGTCACGGTCGGCGGGCGCTATAAGGCGCTGCCGGAGGTCATCCCCATGACGCCCGTGAGCGTATTCGGCCTGGCGACGACCAGCGCGTTCGACATCCTGTCGCTCGTCACGGCGGTCGTCTTCCTGATCGCGCTGCAGCTCTTTCTGTCCAAGACGAAGTGGGGGCTCGCCATAAGGGCCGCATCGTATAACCTGAGGATCACGGGCCTCATGGGTGTAAACGTCAACCGGCTGATAGCGATCGTATTCTTCGTGGCCGGAATGCTAGCGGCAGTAGGAGGGATATTCCTCTCCGCCAGGTACACGCTCTTTCCTCAGCTTGGAGGCATCACGACAAAGGCGTTCGTGGCGGCGGTAATCGGTGGGTTGGGATCGCTTCCGGGAGCGGTAGTGGGCAGCCTGATATTGGGCCTCGCCGAGATGCTGACGACGGGGTTCCTATCGAGCCAGTTCCGCGATTTGATCGTGTTCTTCCTGCTGATCGCCACCCTGATCGTGCGGCCATCGGGCCTGTTCGGCAGGTCGGTCGGAGAGAAAGTATAGTCATGGGCAGCTACGCAAGCGGAATCGTGACGCTGCTCGCGATAAACTGCATAGCGGCTATGGGCGTCTCGCTCTTTACCGGCTTTACCGGGATATTCACCCTGGGCCACGCCGGCTACATGGCCATAGGCGCGTACACCGCCGCCATTCTGACCGTCAAGTATGAGGTGTACTGGCTCTTGGGCATAATCGGCGGAGGTCTCATGGGCATGGCGCTTGCCTACCTGATAGGTATCCCGACGCTGAAGCTCGTCGGCGACTACTACACCATCGCGTCGCTTGGCCTGGGAGAGGCGATACGGCTTGTCATCGAGAACTGGAACAGCATGACGCGCGGCGCGCGCGGCTTCCCCGGCATCGAGAACTACGCCACGCTCCCGGCCGTGCTGTCGATCGCGGTCGTCATGGCGGTCGCCATGTTCTTCATCATCAACAGCAACTTCGGCCGCGCGTTCAAAGCCTGCCGTGACGATAACGTCGCGGCGCTGCTCTTGGGCTTCCACACCTCGCGCTACAGGGTTTTCAGCCTTGCCATCTCCGGTTTTTACTGCGGTGTCTCCGGCGCGCTGTTCGGGGGATTTATGGGATTCATTCAGCCGGTAATGTTCGATATGGCGAAATCGACCGAACTCGTCTCCATAGTGGTATTCGGCGGGTTAGGCTCTATGAGCGGCAGCATTTTGGGCACGGGCATCCTGACGCTCGTCACGGAGGTATTCCGTCCCATATCGCAGTACCGTATGCTTATTTACGGACTGGTACTCGTAATGATAATGGTGCTTCGCCCGGAGGGACTGCTCGGTACCAGCGAGCTCTCGCCTGCGTATATAAAACGGCTGTACCGTAAACTTCGCCCGTCCGGGGACACCGAGGGCACGAGCGAGGAGGTGATGCGGGATGAACGGCCAGGGACAAACTAATACGCTCCTTGAGCTCAAAAACGTCAGCAGGTCGTTCGGCGGCATCCAGGCCGTCAAGGATATGTCGTTCAAGGTGGACAGAGGCGGCCTGACCGGGCTGATCGGCCCGAACGGAGCCGGCAAGACTACGGTATTCAACCTGATCACGGCCGTCTACGGCGTAACCGAGGGCGAGATGGAATTTGACGGGAAGAATATCAACCACCTGCAGACGTACGAGGTCATCTCACAGGGCATCGCCCGCACGTTTCAAAACCTGCGCCTTTTCACTCGGTCGAGCGTCCTGGAAAACGTCGTCACCGCGGCCCAGCAGCACTATAAGTATAATTTCTTCGAGGCCGCGACGCACATGGGTCGTTGGCACAAGATGGAAAGGTCAATGCACGAGGAGAGTATGCAGCTCCTGGAGCGCGTCGGCTTAGCGGACAGGGCGGAACAGTCAGCCGGCACGCTGCCTTACGGCCTTCAGAGAAGGCTCGAAATCGCGCGGGCGATCGCCCTGCGCCCGTCCCTCCTCCTGCTTGACGAGCCGGCGGCGGGGATGAACGCCGACGAGGTCGTAGACCTGAACGACCTGATAGTAAACATCCACAAGGACTTCAATCTCACGATCCTGCTGATAGAGCACCACATGGACGTGATAATGTCGATATGCCCGCACATAGTATGCATGAATTTCGGGGCGAAAATCGCCGAAGGCACGCCGGACGAGATCAGAAGCCATCCGGAAGTTTTGAAGGCATATCTCGGGGAGGAGGAGTGACAATGATGGACGCGGCGGCAGAAATGAAGCGCCCGCTTCTTTCGGTCAAAAATCTCTCCGTATCGTACGGCGCGATCCAGGCGCTCAAGGGCGCGAGCCTCGACGTCTATCCCGGCGAAATCGTGGCCGTGATCGGCGCGAACGGGGCGGGGAAATCCACCATGATGAACGCGATAATGGGGGACGTGAAAAGGGGCGGCGGTGAGATATCGCTCGACGGCAATCCCCTGCCCGCGAGAAGTTTTCAGGTGGTCTCAGCCGGGATCAGTCTCTCCCCGGAAGGCAGAAAAGTATTCGCGCCGCTTACCGTCATGGAAAACCTCGAGATAGGCGCTTTCCCACTCAAAGACAAGGGGGAGATAGACGAGCAGACCCAGCGGGTGTTTAACCTCTTTCCACGCCTGGAGGAGCGCAGAAATCAATATGCCGGCACCCTTTCCGGCGGCGAGCAGCAGATGCTCGCAATAGGGCGCGCGCTGATGGCGCGCCCGAGGGTACTGCTCCTCGACGAGCCGTCGCTCGGCCTGGCGCCGATAGTCATAACCGAAATCTTTAAAGAGCTAGCGGCCATAAACAAAACTATGGGCATGACTATACTCCTCGTGGAGCAAAACGCCAGAAAAGCCCTGCTGCTCTCAAACCGCGCCTACGTACTCCAGACTGGCGTTATAATATCCGGGGGAAACTCCAGGGATATGCTTAACGACCCCGAGATAATTGCCGCGTACCTCGGAGGGGGCGCCGGCTAGAAATTGAGCGGGGCGATTGATACGGGCAAAGAAAATTCAGCGACAAGGCGTTTGATCATAAACAGGGATCTGCGGCCCGCATTCAATCTCGCGATCGAGGAGTACGCCCTGACGGAGATGCGGACGGACGTAATCATCCTCTGGAGAAATTCGGCCGCCGTTATCATCGGCAATAATCAGAACGCCGCGGAGGAGATTGACACGGACTACGTGACGGCGAACGGAATTACCGTAGTCCGTCGTCAATCCGGCGGCGGCGCTGTGTTTCACGACTTGGGCAACGTTAACTTCACCGTGATCCACGAGCTTGGCGAGGACGATTTCAACAACTATCGAAAGTTTACCGCGCCGATAATAGATTACCTGGCGGAATTGGGCGTTAAAGCGGAGTTCCTCGGGCGCAACGACCTCGTCATAGACGGCATGAAGTTCTGCGGCAACGCTCAGGCCGTAAAGAAACATCGCATCATGCATCACGGCTGTATCCTTTACAGCGCGGACTTCGGGCATCTGGCGGGCGCGCTCAGGCCCCGCAAGGCCAAGATAGAGAGCAAAGGCGTAAAATCCGTCCGCGCGCGCGTTACGAACATCGCCGACCACATGCACTCCCCCATGCCCGTCGAGGACTTTTTTAACGGACTCGCGGATTATTTCATCCGCGGCGCGCCCGACATAGAGCCGTATGAGCTCACAGCGGACGACATCGCGGCGGCCGAACGTCTGGCGCGCGAAAAGTACTCGACGTGGGAGTGGAACTTCGGCCGTTCCCCGGCTTATAACATGGAGAGGGAGATACGCGGCGGATACGGGACAGTTAGCGTAAAGCTCTTTGTGGAGCGCGGCGTTATCGAGGAAATTCACATATTTGGGGATTTCTTCGGACTGTCGGATAAATCAGGGCTGGAATCGGCTTTGACGGGCGTAAAACACGAGACGCAAGCAATTAAAAACGCTCTCGAAAGCGTCGATGTCGGTTCATACATCAGCGGCATGACCGCTGAACAGTTCATCGAAATTATCCGCTAACCGCTCCCTTCCGTTCACGATTCATCCATGTAATCCCACCTTTCCAGGAGGCTCGATAGAGGCGTACTGCCGAGCGTTCTCTCCAGGAATACGAAAACGCCCGCCGCCGTGAGGTCGGCGGTAGCCGTGGGCGGCATCGGTTTTTCCGGATCCTCCAGGCGTGAGCGGAGGGCGGTGAGGGTTTTCCTGCCCCCGGCTGAGAAATACCCGCCGGACATCACCGCGCGTCCGGCGATTTCAGAAGCCGCTATCGACTCATCCTCGCCGAAATTCCTGGCTATCTCGGTATCGGGAACCTCTGCCAAGAGCACGAGGGCGGTCTGCTGAATGGAGCGTTTGAGGGCGTACCCCTTGTTCCAGAGCGTTTCAAGGCACGGCACGGTGATTCCGAACGTTATCTCGTATCCCTTTGCGTACTCGCGCGCAACGGAGTCGTGCGACATTGCCCCTTTCATCATTTCAAGCAGCGGCAAATTGTCGTCCGTACTGTCCGCGCCCGCGCTTCGGCAGGCGCCGAAGACCGCGCGTATCTGAGCCGAATCCTCGCCCTTCAGTTCGGAGAGAATCTCCTCCGCTTCGGCGCGGAAATCCGACGCGCGCAAGGTAGGCGAATGCCCCATCTTCTTTCGTATCTCGTGAGCCGCTTTTACGAGCGGCGAGAGAAGCAGTATAGCGCCTCTGCTCGTCTCCCTCCCTACCAGATTTTTCGACGCTTGCGCCGCGCGCGTCACGATGCGGCCAACAGGCGCCTCAGCGTCGCGAAACGCCTCCGACAGCCCCATCGCCGAAACTATGAGAGACATCTCGTTTATCTGTCCGAGAGGCTTTCCGGGCTGTATGTTCCCGGGCTTGGGGCAGACTACCTCTATAAAGCAGGCAAGCTCGGCGATCATGGCTACAGAGAGCGCCATACAAGTTCCCCGCCGGCGGATCCGGCGTCGATATACGTATCGGCTGTAAAACCAGACAGATTTTGGCGCATGACCGTTTCTCCCTCGTTCATTATATTATTATATGACTATCCAATTGTCCCATAATGATGAACCAGAGATGACGGGCCGGCGACTCACTCCGCGAATTGGACCGCTCATACACCTCTGTCCTGAGCTGATTCGCTCGTCCGACATCCATGTCGGACTCGGGTTCGCTGCGTTCGTTCGTCGGTCCGTCATCTCTTTACATGAGACAATTGTATAGTCATATATTATTATATCAGCCCGAACGCCGCTTTTCCGACGGCCGCGGTGATTTTGCCGCCATTGCAACGGGGGTAAAATTTCGATATAATATCATTGGTGTGAAGGATCACATCGCTTTAAATAATGGAAATTATGCAAATGTGGATTCAAGGAGGGATCGGCATGAGCGTAAATAACGTCACGGATGCTAACGCGCTTTTCCCGCAAGAATTTAAAAATGCCGCCGTGAAGGCGAATTTGCGGCGTACCGGCAAACCGACGGAGTCCGAGCGCAAGAGGGCTATGGAGATGTTCGGGAAGGCTCTTCGTGACTGCGACAAGGCCACGGAGCGCATGATGGACAAGCACATCGAAAGTGTCGCGAAGTCCGCGAAAGAACTCGCGGAGTACCGCAAACGCAAGGCCCAAGCCGACAGGATAAAAGCCTCCGCGAACGAACAGCGCCTGTTGAACGAGAAGATACTGATCAGCCGGATAAACCAGCGAAACCTGCTCGAAGAGATGAAAACAGACGACATAAACAGGAGAGAACTGCTCTCGCGTTAAAAACAGCCTTTTCCCTTTACCAGCCCCGTGCCGTTTCCTGCGGTTCGGTCTTCTTGGTATCAGGCGTTTCGGCGGCGTCTTCGCCTTTGGGCTCGTCTTTTTCCCGGCTCTCTTGACCGGCGCCGCCCTTGCCGGCGTCAGACGCTTCGCCCTCTATCTTGAGCAGCCTGTTAATCAGGCCATCCACGTAGTAATTCGTCCTGATTACCCTCATGGAGCCCTCTTTCATCTTCTCGGAGCGTATCTCGCTTTTCAGTTTGTCGTTCATCAAGTCCTCCGGCTCGGCGTTGCGGGCCTTTTTGATCTGGTTCTCCAGCGTTTCCTGGCCTCGGAACTCGAGTACCATCTGGTCGTTGGTCTCCTTCGCGTCTATTTCGTCCAAGAGTATCGGCAGGCTGCTGATACTGCGCCACCCGGCTTCCAGATATTCCGCGCCCTCTTCCGCGATGCCGCCGCCGCGCACCAGGAGTTCGCAAATGCCCGAGACGTTTTTCGGTATCACGAGCGAGTAGCTCCGGACAAACGGCGCCTTGCGCCAGGGACGGAGCGTGATATCGAACGACACCCTCTCGCCGGGGCGGAACGGCCCGCTCGGCGCCGTAACGTCCTCGATAAAGATCACCCTCGGCTCCTCCGTTATCTCTACGTCCACATCTATGCCAAACGGACGCAGCTCCTGGAACTGATTCACCGCGAAAATCTGCGTGAGAAGGTTGAACTCCTTCAGCATATCCTTTGCCACGTCCTTCTCGGAGAAAAATACGTTTGTCCTCTTCCACCCTTCAGGAAGCGCGCCTCCGGAGAACGTGGCCGTTACCTTGGCAGATCCGGCGCCGCTTCGGCCCCACAGGTTCTCGACCAGGCCAACGATCGCGTATGACGTTATCTCTGAGAATTGGAATTTGTCCTGCACCATCTGGAAACTTCTCTTGAACGAACGCCCGGCGTCCACGTCCCTCAAATTCAGCGTACAGCTCGCGGCCGGGGCAAATACGCCGGCGCGCCCGCCGAGCCCCTGCGGTCTGTCCTGGGTGATTATCCCTATTATGTCGCCGGTGTAGCCGAATTTGAACGGGGTTTCCATCCCGGGGATGACCCTCGATATGGTCGCCTCCGTCACGACCGCGGCCGTGGGGCCAAAATTGACGAACGGGTGGGCGAACGCCACAAACCTGCCATCCTCCGCGACCGCCGACAGCGTCCCTATCACGCTGACCTCGACGTCCCCCCACGCGAGCGACGCTCCTATAGCCATCCCCGGCACAAGTTTCGCGCCGAGTTTTGCCTTTTTCTGCCCGTTCGCCTCCGAGCCGCCGCCGAAGGGAAGGGCCTTTTTGCCCATAATTTCGCCGACGCGCTCCGTCATGCGCTCCGAGAGACCGCCCACGAAGACGTACCCGTTCAAGTCATCGATGGAATCCGGCTGTTCTTCGAAGTCCACGCCGGACACGTCAGCGGAGCGATCCGCGGATTTCACGCCGCGGCTTGCCAGATCGGGCGAAACGAGGCGCAGCCAGCGCTCCGAAATGTCGCCGGACGCCGGCCCCTTCGGTTTTTCCGGGACGATTGGCGCCGGGTCGAATGACGGTATCCTCTCCGGGTAGTTCCAGACCTCCATCATATCCTCTATCGGCGTCACGAGGCCCATGTCGTGCCTGCTGAAGCGCCACGCGTAGCCGATTGCCCCGGCAAGCCTGCCGTCGATGTAGAGCGGCGAGCCGCTCATACCGGCCGCTATGCCGCCTGAATCGTCAATGATCTTGCCGCTGGCTCTGATCAAAATAAAATTCTTAGGCGTTCCGGCGCGGGGAATCACGTCTAAAATTTCCACCGGAAAGGAGACGATCTCATTTCCGCGCACAACGGTGCGGCAAACGCCCTTCATACCGGTCTTTACCTCCTGGAGCGGGATTATCGGGTCAATCGGGATAAAGGGCTTGAATTTTCCCCTCTCCTCCCTCTGGGCGGCTTGCGCCGCGTCTGGCGGGAATAAGGACAAAATGCACAAAGCGCACAAAAAAGACAAGAAAACGATCACCGCCGCGCCGGTGAACGAGATACCCCGCCAAACGCGCCAAACTCGCCAAAACCCTGTTTCCCTCAAAGTTAACCCTCCTCGTCGCCCGCTCCAGCGCCGCAGGTCTGTCCGGTCTTCGCGAAGCGGAGATAAGCCATTATCAGCTCGTCGAGATCCCCGTCGAGCACAGCGTTCACATTACCGATCTCGCAGCCGGACCTGTGATCCTTTATGAGCTGAAACGGCTGCAGCGTGTACGAGCGAATCTGGCTCCCCCACGCGATGGCCCGTTTTTCCCCCTGGATGGATTCGAGCTGTTCGCGGCGCTCCCTCATGGTTCGCTCGAAGAGCTTTGAGCGCAGCACCTGCATCGCCGTGGCCCTGTTCATGTGTTGCGAGCGCTCGATCTGACAGCTCACGATTATCCCGCTCGGGATGTGCGTTATCCTCACGGCGGAGTCCGTCATGTTGACGTGCTGGCCGCCCGCGCCGCTGGAGCGGAACGTGTCCATCTTAAGGTCCTCGGGGCGTATCTCGACGGCGACGCTGTCAGGCAACACAGGAATTACCTCCACGGAGGCGAAGCTTGTGTGCCTTCTCTTCGCGGAGTCAAATGGAGAAATGCGTACAAGACGATGCACCCCGGCCTCGCCCTTCAGATACCCGTACGCGAACTCTCCGTTTACCTGGAACGTCACGCTTTTTATGCCGGCCTCCTGATCGGACAGCCCGTCCAGCACCTTCACGGCAAAACCCCTGGCTTCGGCCCAGCGCAGATACATTCTATACAGCATCTCGCACCAGTCCTGCGAGTCGAGCCCGCCAGCGCCGGCGTGGACCGTCACTATAGCTTGCGACGAGTCATATTCCTCGTCCAGCAGGAAAAAGATCTTATCCTCCTCGATCTTCCTGGCAAGCGCGTCCGATCTTTCGTAGAACTCACCGGTAAGTTCCTGGTCGTCGGCCTCAGAGAGCATCTCAAAAAGCGCCTCCAACTCGCCCAGCTCCGAGGCGACATCTTCCCACTTATCCAATCGCGAACGGGCAATGACAAGGTCCCTCGTCACGTCCTTCGCGTTCTCACTCTCCCAGAAGCCCTCCGCCAGAGAGAGCTCGGTCAGTTTTTCTATTGACGATAAAAGACCCGGCAGGTCAAAGACCGTCACGCAACTCGCCGGCTGACGAGCGCAGGTTGGACATGACGGTGCTGATAGGCAAATTAACCATCTAAACACAACCCCTCCTTGTAGTAACGCGTCATATTATAACCGCCCCAGCTGAAATAAAAAAGCCGCCGGGACGGATAAACAAAACTATACGTTTGACGCACGGGATAAATGCGATAATATTTCGTTCCTGCTAACAGGATAAGCCAGATATTATCGGGCAGGAGGAGCATTTTAGCGGACACGTCCTTACCATTGGGGAAATTTTTTGGCACAGTCCAGAATTTTGGCTGAACATTCAAGCGTCTTATGAGTTGGATTTAGCGTCGCGAAAGGACAGGACAAAGCTTACCGATATAGTTCCCCTGTCTCAGCCGGCCAGCGCAATTTGACGAACGGGCTTTATCCGCCTATTATCCTAAGCATCCACTTCGCCATCACGCGGTCCTCGTACTTCAGGTCCCTCAGATCGAGCGCCGAGAGGGGGCGCCCGTCGTCCGCGTCCACCAAAAGGGCCTTCCCTTGCCCCTTTGCGCCGCCTTTTTGAGTGAGCAGCGTCCCCTCAAACTCATTTTTCCTGCCGGTCTTCTTGAGAAGCAGTTTTATCTCGCCCCTGTCGCAGCCGGGGAGACTGCACGTGGCGACTCCGACATAGTCGGCCTCCGGGTATATATCGTATGTATTCGTTACGATCGCCATCCTGAACGACCTCGCGGACTCAGGATCCGGGTTCCAGTCCATGTAGATGCCCCAGAATCCCTCCACTGGATCCCTGCCGGCCCGGAGCGAGCGACTATACGCGTCATCCGCGTCCACAGTACCAGGCTCGTCACAGTCGTCACAGGCGCTTGCCGCCTTTGTCGCGGCTATAAAAAAGATCCCGGTCAGCAACGCGATCAACAGGGTAAAAAATAACTTTTTGCGGTAAAATGGCATATCAATTCTACTCCTCGTCCAGAAAAGATCAACGCAATCCTTCAGGTTCACTATCTCCATCGCCGCCTCCGCCCTCGGGCATGATGATTGACGGAGGCAATAGCGCCCTGTCCGAAGCGGAAAGCGCGCTGTCATCAATGTCATCGCTTGTGTAGCCCATTGAATAAATATATAGGTTTAAAGTGCCATTAAGTCCTTTTTCGTTTATGGGATAGTTCTTTATGAGATGCCCTATCTGAGTACCATCCTTACCGCGAATTAACAGACTCGACAAACTGCTGATCTTGTCCGTGTCCGACTCTTTCCAAGTCAGTGGTAAGTCATCATCCGGGATAAGCGCGAGCGTCTGTTCCCTTACGAAGGCTTTGCCGTGCTCCACAGCTTCCTGCAAAATGTTATACTCCCACGAACTGGACGTTGTCTGCCTCGACGCACCGGAGAACGCTTCGAACGTGTACAGTATGCCGCCCACGAGAGCCATCCCCGCAAGCGCTATTATTAAGACCGCTATCAGCGAAAACGCCCGCCTCTTGCGGGCTTTGACGCTCCGAAATATTTTCATGATTAAACAACTCCCCGAAAATACGCTCTAATATTTATCCTTATTCCATCGTGCTTTGGACTATGGCTGTCTCAATTGATTTCTCGCCGTTGTCGTCGGTAAAGACCGCCCGAATGAGATACGCGGCAGCCTTGCTTGTCCTTTCGTCTGCGATGACTCCGCTCTCCCGCTGGAGATTGCGCGGCCTGAAGATCCTCGAGAACTCCTCGTAAAAGACGCCCGGCTCGAGCGTGACGCCGCGCGGCTGCCATTTCTTCTCTAGCTCGGCCCTCGCGGCCTCCCTGCTCTCGTCTATGGTATCACCTTCGATCAGCACGTCCATACTGACGTACCTCCATTTGTTCACAGGTAATGGGTTCGTATAAAACCATATTCCCGCGACGCCCTCGATCATGAAACCTGAAAAGTTTGAATCTTTCGCGTTTGGAGGTTTCGGAAGGTCTCCCACGCTCTTGTCGTAAACATTAAGAAAACAGAACGTATTGTCGTCATCAATGTAGGCCCGCCCGCCGCGCAACAGAAAGACATCGTGATTGGCCCTTATTGTGTTCGCGCCGAGATAGTCTGGAGACGGTTCATAATGCAACGGCTGTGTGTAGATTTCCAACGTATCACCGGTATTTCCCGTTACAACCGCCGGCATCATGTTGGTACCAGGAAAAACCACGAGCGCGGAAGTGGCCCCAGTAGTATTTGTGATTACATACGGG
>JAISYM010000108.1 GCA_031269875.1 Synergistaceae bacterium | reverse complement strand
GGGACGACACAATACGCGATCAAGGAAGGCATGGACATCCCGCTCACGATCGAGAAGTCCGGAGAGACCGTGCTCAGCGACGGCAGGATTCACTGCACCCACTATGGTGCGCCATTCGGTTACCACAGGACCCTATCGAAGAGCGGCACCGGCGCGAACACGAACGCGGATCTCTTAAAGGGCGACCCCTTGCACAGCACCCTGCCGAACCTCGTTTTCAGCACGGAACGTAAGGTCACGATCACTGATGCCGCCCTCTCAAGCGGCATAACCGGCGTAATCTACAAAGCCACGCTGTCAGCGACGGGCGGCACAGCCCCGTACACATGGGCCAAGGTGAGCGGCAACCTACCGGACGGCCTCACTCTCAGTGAGGCGGGCGTTATTTCTGGTACTCCCACGAAGGAGGGAGCGTTCTCGTTCACGGTGTCGGCAACGGATAAATCCGGCTCCAAGGACGAGGCGTCGTTATCCATCACGATAACCGCCGCTGGCGCACCCGGCAAGCCGACGAGCCTCAAAGTGGAGCCTGGTAACGGGAGCGTGACGCTGACATGGGATGCCCCGTCGAGCGACGGCGGGGAAGCCATAACCAAGTACGAGGTGAAGATCGGCGACGACGAGACATGGGCGACCGCGGCCGGCAAGTCGCACACCTTCTCTGGCCTCACTAACGGGACGCTTTACACGTTCAGCGTCCGCGCCGTGAACGCCAAGGGCGCTGGCGAGGCGGCTACCATGACCGCGAAACCTGTCGCGCCGAACGTTGGGAGTGACCCAAACACAGATACCGGCAACACTAGCAGCGGGAGCGAGGCAGTTCACGCCGTAGTCATCGACGTGACTGAGACGGTAGTAGAGGATGGTATTACAACGGCAATCGCGCCAACCGTGACTATCGACGACATCGAGGAAGCCGTCACGAAAGCCACCGCCGCTGGCGGAGACGCGAAACCGACGATTGTTATCGACGCGTCCGGCAGCAAAGCGGCCAAGATACCGGAAGGGACTATCGAACTCCTTCTTGCCGCCGACACGCCCGACGTAGACGTCCCGATCGTTTTGGACGACGGCGAAGTCACGCTGAACAAGGCCGCGGCTGAAAAACTGAAAGACGCGGCGGAATCGGCAGGCGTGGATTTGAAAGATGTCAAACTTGCCATCATACCGGACATCGACAAAGACACTGACGGCGATACGCTGACACCCACACAGGAAGCCGCCATCGAAAACGACGAGCAAGTGCGCCTGGTTTACGACGTGTCGTACCAAGCAAGCGGCATAACGCTCGAGATCGGCGGACTGTCCGGGGAAGACAAAATACTTGTCGGGCTGGACTACACGCTGAGAGCCGACGAGAAGCCGGGCGGCGTGCTGGTCAAACACTTCCCCGAAAACGGCGGCGCCCCGGAGAAGATGACCGAGGGCAGGAGATACTCGAGCGGGAAAGCCTGGTTCAGGACGAGCCACCTGTCGGTCTACGCCGTAGCCTATGACCCGTCGCTCGTAACAGACACATCGGACGAAAAAGAAGACGACGAAAACCTCCAGTACTCGAACAGATCAGGATCCGGCGGCGGCTGCGGAACCGGCATGATCGGCATGTTCGCGGTTTTGGCGCTGGCCGCCGCTATAGCACGCAAGCACAGAGCGGTATAAAGCAAGACTGACACAGCAACGGGATAAAGTAAAACTAAGCAGTAACATTCAAACGTGCCGCCGCCGGGGTTTTTCCCCTTCGGCGGCGGCATGAATTATACGGCAGCTTCTATATTGTTTTTACGCGTTTTCACTCGGAAAATTACGGAGGGGTTTTTATGAGTCTCAAGAGAAGAGGCATATACGCGATATATACGGCATTTGCCAAAACCGCCGCAATCCAAGCACGATCCCGCGTGACGGAATTGCCGGTAAATACGGTAAAAGATGAAGGCGCGCCGCTATGAAGGCGGCGATTGCCAAACCATCGGCGCCCATATCCGCCCTCGTCCGCGCTGTCACCGCCATCGCGGCGCTTTGCGCCATATACGCTCTCTGCGCTTTTTCGACGCCCGGTGCAGCATACGCGGATATTTTCTACGCGGTCTCGAATTACTCCAACGGCTCTGCCGGCGTCATAACGAAGGACGGCGGCTCGTTCTCGGTGCGCGGGGATCTCGTCTCGAACTTCGGCCTGGACGCATGGGGCTTCACGTTCAGGGATCATGACGGGCAAGAACGCGCCATGATACGCGAGTACCAGTACGGCCCGAACGACACGGTTTACGTCTGGGATCCGGAGGACTGGAGGACGCCTATCGCAAACACAAGCGCGTGGGGATCGAACGTCCACGCGGCCGCATCGGGCGGCAAGTACCTCTACCTAACGACCTACGAGAGCTACAAGGACGGATCGAGGGCGCAGGACACCGGCGAAGTCGTGCGGGTAGACACTCAAAACGGCTACAAGCCCGACAAGCGATACCGGTACGAGGCGTTCACGGGCGACGCCGGGTTCGAGTCCTCCCCCCACGGCGAGGCCATACATATTGAGGGCGGCAAAATCTACGCGCTCTTTGGCGTCTCGTACAAAGGCGTGACGGAATACGAGCCCACGGAGGTCGTCGAGTTCGACGCGGATCTGAACCGCCTCCGCAGTGTCCGCCTCAAAGACTCCGCCGGCAACACCGGCAAGAACGCCATGAGGATGGCGGCATACGGCGGCAAGCTCTACGTCGCCAACATGGGCGGTTATCAAGGGCCTGATTCGTGGGGCGACGTGTGGGAAGTCGATATCGAGTCCATGACAGTGAAGCGCGTTCTGGACGGACACAACCTGCCCTACCTCGTGGACGGCAAACAGGTGAACGTCGGCATGTATGGCATACAGATCGCCCCGGACGGCACGGCGTTCTTGCTCACGGGGAGCTACAGCGGCGATTACGTCTTCCGCGCCAGGCTATTCATAACGACGGCGGATCGCCTCTCGCGGGGCGACGCGGGTCAGGCGATAACAGAGTTCACGAGTAGGCGCGGTTACTCGTGGGACATATTGTGGGACGAAAAAGACTCTGCGCTCTGGTGCATGACGGGAAGGTCGCTCGAAGCCAGGGACAAATCGGGTAACCTGCTGCGCCAGTTCACGCCAGCCGAGCTCTGGGATAACGTATACAGCGTCTCCGTCCTGGACGGCGCGTCGAGCGGGGCGCCGGGCGGCGAATCGGGCAGCCCGGGGGATTCGGTAGGTTCTGGCGGCTCAGGCGGCGGCTGCGTGTCCGGCGCGTTTGGCATAATCTCGATACTGGTGGTGGTGTATATGATGGCGTTAAGGCGAAAAAGAGCGCTCTTTGCCGTGGTTGTCCTCTCCCTGCTCCTCCTGTCGTTAGGCACTGCCGAGAGCGCCCAGGTAAAATTCCTCGTCACGCGCGGCGCGGGCGTCAGGGCGTTCAGCAAGGACGGCGGCGCGTATCTGCAAACGGCCCACTTTGTCCCGTTCAAGGAATACAGCCTCGCAAAGGGGCCGGACGAAGGCGGGTACGAGACATACACGTGCGCCGTCGAGGGCGAGCGCTTCCACTACGTCGCCGGCGGCAGCGGCTCGGGTTTCCTCAAGACCGCGAAAGTCGTCTACATAGCCGCGAACGAGACGCAGAAAACCGTGACGATAGACGTGGAGAAGCTGAACGCCTCCCGCCGCGAGGACAACCGATTCAAGGGCGACAGCGTTTACTTCAACGTGAACGACGCGCAGCACTTGGTGTTGGCTCCGGGCGAGACGTTCAAGCTCATACCTATCCGGGTCTGGCAGGCCGAGGAGGGCTTCACGGAGAATTACTTCATCGAGCCGGACTATAAGGTGGAGGTCTTGGGGGACACAAGCGCGATAAGCAGCGAATGGGGCGGCTCCCCCGGCCTGGAGTATGCGGAAATAACGGGGTTGAAGCCCGGGGTCGCCGTATTGCGCGTGACGTATGATCCTGTGCGTTTCGACTACGACGCAGGCAAGGGCGAATATTACAACGCTATAGAGCCAGTTGACACCGGGATAGTCGTCGTTACGGTCGCCGAATCGGGCAAGGGCAAAAATTCCGGCGTCACGACAAACATAAAGGCCCGCGAGTACGACACGGTATATTTCGACAAGGCGAAAGCGGATCACGCGGAGTATGCGTTCAAACCTTCCGCCAACGGTGAAATATCCGTCCGCGCCCACAAGCCGATACACGCAAACGACGTATCATGGGGTGCAGGTTGGAGCGACGGCGTAAAAAACTCTGACGGATCGTTTACCGTGAAGCTCTACGACGGCAGGAACATAATAGAGGTCAGTTCGGGCACAGCCGGTTTCAGCGAGTATCACGTCATAAACGCCAGAGGCTTGGACATAAACGTCAAGAACCTCACAAACCCGAACTGGAAGATCGGTAGCGCGCTGAACCCAGGAGAGAAGCTGGAGATAACGTTCGGAGGTATTAAGACTCCGCTCGAAAAGATAGCCGGGATCTATAACCCCGGCTTCCCCGATACCTGTTACGTGAAATACGATTCCCCACAGGGCGAAGTAAGGGGCGAAGGCGTACAGTACGACCTCTCCGAGAACAACGCGATAACAGCGATTGTACCGGCGTCCGGCAGAGTGGAACTGTCGAACGGCATAATCAACTGCGACCACATGGGCGATCCGTTGGGCAACCACAGAACGCGCCCGGGGCATGAGCCTGTGTACCCGAACTTCACCGCGATAAACGTGAAGGGCGCGTACAGCGTCATGCCGGATCTCTCGTTCGGTTTGGGCGGCGGGAGCGGAGGAACTGCGGACGAGACAGCGGAAGTATCTGAACCCGTTATCACGCCGCCATCAGGGATAGAGGCGGCCAAAGCGAGCCTTGTAAGCCAGTCCCGAATGCAAGCGCTCGGATTCGGCGAATTCATATCTGTTGGCGCTGACGAATCCGTTACGGTGAAGGGAAGCGTGTTCCGCGAGCGTTTGAGCGCCGCGGTTAAGGACTCCATAGACACGGGTACGATAACGCCGCTCCCTGTATTCAGCGCAAACGTCACAGGCGGCGGCACAGCGCTCGTTACGCTCAAGCTCAAAATGGGCGGCTTCGCCGGTAAAGCGCTCGGTTCCATTGCAGTCCTCAAAATGGATATCAATAGGTCTGTCGTAAGCCTCGTTCTTGCCGCTTCCCGCGAGGGCCTAAAGAGAGGATCGTTCATCTGGACGGACGCGGCGGGAAAGCCGATACCGTCTTCCGATGAGGTGATTGGCGGCAGAGAATATTTCATCAATGTAGCCATCGAGGACGGCAGCGATTTTGACCTGGATCGAGAAACTGCCGGCACGATAGTGGATCCGCTCGCCATTGCCCTGACCGATACTGGCGGAGGTGGCGGCAACGGTAACGGAGGGTCTGGCGGCGGCGGTTGCGACACCGGAATTATGGCTGTCTTTGTGGCGGCCTTGGCGTTTACTTTAATGAAAGCGAAACGAGGGAGGGTTTTAAAGTGAGTAAAGGTTTTGGTAACACTCGCAAAGCGCTGCGTCTGGCAGTACTGTCTTTTCTTGTCCTGTTCACGGCGGTGTTTTCGTTCGTTCCGGCTGACACTGCGCAGGTGGCGATTACTGTTGAAAAACTGACTGAAGACGGCGGATTCATCGTGGAACCCTTCCTTGTCCCACTGTCTAGGAATCAAACTGCCGAGGATGTGACAATAGACCTGCTTTATTCTAAATCTATCAGATATGAGTCCAGCGGCGGTGGAGAAGAATTTTATCTGGCTGCGATTTACGACCCGTCGAACAATGCTTACTTGGGAATGACTATACGGAACACTCTTGCGGGTTGGATGATAACCGTCAATAACATTTACATAGGGACATCGGCTGGCGCCCACACTCTGCGAGACGGCGACGTGATACGCTGGCAATACACGAAACAGCTCGGTGCCGACATTGGAGGAAACCCCAACAGCCTGGGCGTGAACACGAAGGCGGACAAGGACCGCCTTGTATGGAAGTTCGCTGAGATAAACGCGAAGGGAAACAAATCGTCTTACGGCACCGCATACAATAAAGGGCTTTCAGTCCTGAAAAACCTTAATGCCACTCAGTCCGAGGTGAACTTCGCGCTTGCCGTACTCAACGGCGATGCATCCTACGACGACAGCTCTAACAACAATAGCACTGACAACGGAAGTGGCGGTTCTAATAATTCCGGTTCCAACAACAATGGTGGCTCCAACAACAACGGAACTGACAACGGCAGCAGTGGCACAAACAACGGTACGGACAGCGGCAACAACGGCTCTAATAACAGCGCAAACAACGACGCCGAGCCTTCCGAAATTGTCGAGAAACCGCTGTTCTCTCTCCCGTCAGGCATTGATGAAGGAATCAAACCGCGCCCGACGACGGCTTCAGAAATTGTGCCTCTTCTGGGATCTAACAGCGCTATAACGGAAAATGACGACGGTTCCGTCACTGCCAGCGTGAGCGCTGTAAAGAATGCTCTTAGCGCTTTGGGAGTCACGCCTGATACCGAGAATCCCGTGACGCCCCTAGTCGCATTCCGTACCGACGTTCAGAGCAAGGGTATGGCGCGCATCCAGCTCAAACCAAAACTGGATGGCTACGCCGGGAAAACGTTCGGATCAATATCTGTCTTTAAGATGACGTCCGCAAAAACCGCTCTGAAACTCAATATGGTTTCATCCATCGAGGCTCTGACTGACGGTGCGTTTGTCTGGACAGACATTTCCGGCAATGTCAAGCAGTCCCATGACGAAGTATCCGCTGGCGGTAGCTATGTAATAAGCGTGGTCATAAAAGACGATGGCAATTTCGACATCCACAAGACAGGAGGGACGATAGTAGACCCTCTCGCCTTGGTCGTAGAGGGCAAGAAATCTGAAAACGAGAGCAATAAAGGCGGTGACGGCTCGTCCGGTGGCGGCGGTGGTTGCGACACCGGCACGTTCGGCATCTTCGCCCCGTTCGCGCTCGCGGTGTTAGGGTTCTCAGTAACTCGGCGCGAAAGCAAATAAAACAAGAACATGTTTGGCGCGTATTCGTCGGTAATGCAAGAGATTACCAAGCTAGACAAGCGTGAAGCAATGTCGGCCAATACACGCCAAACAGAGGAGCGGGACGATGTTTTATAACAAAACTAAAAAACAAACAAAGGATTCAGATACAAGTCGGAACTGTCGGCTGACCGGAACCGGGAAAGGCTGAGGGGATATCTCTCTGGAACGTCGAACCGAATCAAGATGCTGTTGGGCAACTGGCTGGGCGAAGAGTCGTACATCCAGGTGTTCGGCACGGGAGTGCTTATCACTGGCGGCACTACCGTAGTGGAAGAACAGGAAGAACTTTTTTATGAGGAGGACGATGAGGAAAACACGCAAGTCACAAAATCTTCCGGCGGCGGCTGTGACGCCGGGATGCTCGCGGTGGTCGCCATCGCCGTTGGCGCGGGCGCTTTGAGCCTGGGCAAAACGGGCAAAACGGGCAAGAAGCGCAAGGGATAAAAGCGGCGAGGCGCGGGGCGGCGCTCCGGGGCATACCCGGCGCGCCGCCCATCTTTATCTGACACGCAGCCAGGACGGTGAGGCAAATTGGATAAAAAAAATATTAACGCGGCGAACGCGGCTAAAAAAATCCCCCCGGACGTGCTGAAAAGGCTGACTGAAAAGATACTCTCACAGGCGCGCGAACCCTTTGGGCCGGCTTCCTGGAGAAAAAACAGATCGAGGGGGCGGGCACGCCGGAGGGGAAACAGACGGGCTGGCTGGCAAAGCTGGCTGAGCGTGACGGCGACAGACGTGACTGTCAGTTCTCGGCAGGCCCAAAAGCGGAAGAAAACAAAGAAAAAACGCCGCCCGGCCAGCTTCTGGACAGCGTTTTCTCTGAAACCAAGGATCCATACGGAAGCGTGCTCCTTTGACTATCCTCTCGGAAAGCCCGGCCTCGCCTGTACATAATTTAGCACAATCATTTCTTGATTTCAATCACCTTTCCGTCTTTCGTGATCATCAAAAGGCGATATATACGCTTTTTAATTCCGCATTGCCTCTTAAGTTCCTCCTCAATCCATTCATCCGAGAGCCTCGTTCGCCTCGCGTCGATTATGATGTTTGGTGATTGGGCCTTTGCCAGATCGAGATTGTTTCGGATCGTCCTCTTTGCATTGCCGTTTGGGCTTTTCATCTCCCATTCCAATGCGTTCATCACAAAATCCGGCGTTTTCATCTTATAGCCGTCAAGAGGCTTCAGAAATTCAATGGTGCATTGATAGTGCCGGGCGAGAATCCATGCGGCGGATATCTCGTATTCCTCTGGCGGTGGGTTGATACTTTGCGAGATAGTAACTCGCGCTTTGCCTGTTTTCATGGCGGCAATTATAACATCAGCTTAAGATAAAACTGATAAATTTTAACTCCTTAAGCCAGTCTCTGTAGTCGTTTTCACCCGGCAATCTCTTATCCATACTGTTACCACAAAAATCGTAGCAATGCACCAAAACTGCCTATGCCTGGATTCCTCCGTCCATTTTCCCGTTCTCATTCGAGGTTAGCAACTCGACAGCACGCAGCTTGACTCCTGGGGCGAGGTGCGCGTAGCGCATCGTCATCTTCATGTCGGCGTGTCCCAGCAACTCTCGCACCACGTTCAGATCGACGCCCTTCATGACGAGCTGCGACGCGAAATCATGCCGCATGTCGTGCCAGCGAAAGTTTTCGATCTGAGCTGACTCCAGCAAAGCCGTCCACGCCTTCTTCACGTTGCTCAGTATACCGCCTGATTTTGGGGAGGGGAACACCAACGCCTCCTGTGACATGTTTGCGGATTGCTTACGCCACGCCGTCAGTACTTCGACCGCTACGCTGTTGAGTGGAGAGCGGAGCGTCTTGCCCGCCTTCGTCACGGAAGCCCTCAGCGTAACGGTGCAGGTTTCCAAGTCTACGTCCCCCCAGAGCAGTGAGAACAGATTCCCTTGCCTCATGCCTGTGTGGAGAGAGAGCAGTACCATAGGCTTGAGGTAGTCAGCGTACTCGCCGCTAAGTGCGGGCATCAGACCGCGGTGTCGTTCTGACAGCCAGCCATTGTGATTTTCCCTGCCTCCCCTGATTCTTTTCTCCCTAGCGTCCAAGGCATCCATGAGGCGCGATCTTTCGGCGTCGGAGAGATAGCGTACCTTTACGTCGGAGTCGTGTTCCCGCAGGTGTTCGAGGCGGCTCAATGGGTTTGACTCGATGAGGTCATGCTTGACCCCCCAATTGAGGACCGCTTGGAGGGAAGCCATGAAACGATTGACGCTCGACGCTTTCCTACCCGCCTGCAACCTCTCCATGCGCCACTTCTCAATTTCCATGACACTCAGTTCGCTTACCGGGCGATCCATGAGAAAGCCGAAGGTAGAGCGGATCATATTCATTGTTTCCTGCCAACTGCGCCGGTTTGACTTGACCCACGGCTCGTAAGAACTCAATAAGTCGCAGAAAAGGATTTTCTTGACTGGCTTTTCCATTTTCTCAACCTCGCCTCTGATGACTTTCGCCTCAAACTCTATCGCCATGTCTCTGGCTTGAGCTACGGTCAACTTATCGGCGGAGCCTATTTTATGACTTTTATTTTTACCGTCCTCTTCGCTCCTATAGCAAGCATACCACGTTTTCCCGGCAGACCCGACATAAAGCCTGAGATTTTGGCACCCCGCGTCAGTTATCCAGTACGGCTTTTCTTTTGGTTTGACTGTGTTAATATAATTTTGCGTAAGGCGAACCTTCATAAAATCACCCCCGGTTACTTTACGGCGTATTTACGGCAAAAAGATTGTAAACGATGGGGAAGATTTAAGCAAGCACGAAAAGATTGAGCAGAAGTAAACATAGTCATACCAAGCCTTTATAGCGATAAAGCAGGGTGCACCGCAAAAAATGAGAATCCATAAATTCTCATTGACACGGAAGAGGTCAGAGGTTCGATTCCTCTATCACCCACCAAGTGATAGCAAAGGTTCAGGAGATTTTAGCCTGAACCTTTTTTCTTTGCTGCACTCTATTTGCACTCCGAAATGAGAAAAAAGAAAATCCTTGCGCCCTGACTTGATCGCAGAGGCCGCAAGACTTGCTTGCGGGGATTGAACCCCCCCAGGAGGTATTGCTACGGGGTATGCGAATCTTTTGGGTGGGGAAATTATAACGCGGCTTGCAGGAGTGCAGGGTAAAGAAAACCCCGCGCCTCTCGACGCGGGGGATTAGCATAGCTACATGCGTTTCAAGGCGAACGACAACCATGCGGCCAGCACAGAAATTAAAACGATGGCGGTTCATAGAAATGGAATTAGACCATTTTTACGACCTCAGGAAAATGGTCGCGATAGGCAGTGGAGCAAAACGTGAGCAGAGGGACTACGAACTTTCACGTTACGCCTCCCGCCAATTTATACAAAAAGAACACCGCGGCGATCCTCCTTTTCCGGGCTCTCTCGCCTCATATTTCGCCCCCGCTATCACGCAGATTCAGCACAGCCGGCTCCTTCCGCTTTTCGGTAGTCGCGATGATCACGGTATTTTTCATTTCCATTTCTGACGGCGAATATGCGTTATTACAGCCGAAGTCATTAGTGAAGCTGTTCAAGTGTTGTTATTACTGCTCTGTAATTCGCCGTCACAGCAATTACCGTTAATTGGCCCTCATCGCTCTCATGGAGTTGAGAACGGCTATCAGCGTTACCCCTACGTCGCCGAACACGGCTTCCCACATGCTTGCCATCCCTATAGCGCCCAAGACGAGAATGACGCCCTTGACGCCCAAAGAGAAAACGATGTTCTGCCAGACGATGCTCCGAGTTTTTTGGGAGATACGGATGGC
>JAISYM010000093.1 GCA_031269875.1 Synergistaceae bacterium | reverse complement strand
CCAAATCCGACGGCAACAGAAATAACGACAGCGATGAAACCGAAAAGCGAGCTTAATTCAGACAATCCATGCAAACACACCACGTCCCTTATCTAATCAAAATATTTTCCATACTACGTCGGCGTCGATCATACCGGACTCTTTACTCCGGCCTCAGCCGCGAGCGCTTTCAGCCTGTTATACCAGCCGTTCTTAAATGTCGCCTGTGACGGGTTCGAGGATATGATATCGTCATAATAGTTCTTGCGCTTGACTAAGACGATCTGCGCAAGCGTCGCCGGTATCTGTGCCGCTGTCTCTAATGCCGCCTGTGTCTTAGGTCCCCACTTGCCGTCCATCGTTATACTGTACCCGAGAGACACAAGCGCCCTTTGCACGATCTTGGCCGCGCCGCCGCGCCCGTGGTTTACAGTCGTGTCAGTGACGACGAGCGCCACAGGGAAGGGGAGCTTGTCATAGCCGTAACACTTGTAGTAACGCGCCTCATATATCTTTGAAGCGTCCTCCCGCGTTACGTCCTTTACGACGTTGTGATTAACAAGCCCCTCTGCGTAAGCCGCCGCGAGCGTGGCCTTGGTTATGCCTCTGTTCGTCTCGCCGCCCTTGTCGTCCGGGTGGTTCGAGTAACCGCCCTCGCGTGCGAGTATGAATGAGAGGATTTTGTCCCACTGGTAAGAAATGACTGGCGCGGGTGCCGCCGTCACGGGTGTCTGTATCGTCTCCTGCTGTGGTATCTCCTTCACCTCCTCTTTAATCCCGTACTGCTCGTACAGCGCCTTGATCTTGTCGTCCACGCTTGCGTTCGGCGGTGCTGAGGCTATTGCCGCCTGCACCATAGGCAACGGCGCGTCTACGACTTCGGCAAGCTGGGCTTGCGCCTCCTCGCTCACTTCGACGCCCTTGAAGTCATAGCCGGTAGTCCAATTGAACTTGTCGACAACGAGGTCGATGATATATCCGATAAGAGACCTCTTGACCGGCTTTTCTACGAACTCAGGTATATACGGTATATCAATCAGCGCGGCAACCTTGTCGATTACCGCCTCCCGCTTCACGGAGCCGTCCTCTCCAAGGTACTCAGACTCAGCCCAGATGACGTACTCGATTACGTATTTCTTGATCTTGTTCAGAAACTCCTTCATGTTCATTCCTCCATCAAAAAAATTACCGCCCCCCGGAGGGGGCAGAGTGGTTTATGTTGTGCGTTTGACTAGTCGAGCAAAGAGATTGTGATTAGAGGCGACGCCTTGGTTATAAATGAATGGGAAAGGCGCTCTTGCTCCCAGGCCCCCGTATAAAGCGCAAGCCGGGTAGCCCGTCGTATTGAATTCAGCTGGAATAGTAATCCCCAGCCCGCCCCCATTCATTGTGTCGGGCATGAATAGTAGCTGCAGCGGGCCAATGTTTGGGTGGATATCCGTCTTAAGCGTACTGACGATTATAGAGGTGGCGGAGCTTGCCTGCTTAGGGATACTACTAAGCAGAGAAAGATCTGTAGACGCCCCGTAGCGCCTGACTGTAGAATCTTTATTACCTAGGTCAATCCCCCCGATATATTCGCCACAGAGGTTGTTTGATCCTATTTCGCCGTAATTGAAAAACGGATGTGTGACGCCGTGGAACGCAGGTCTGCTCGTGTCATCAACAATGCCTGGCGAAACGTTTCTCTCGATTTTGCCAGTAAACACGAATGTGCGCAGCTCGACCAACATCAAGAGCGAAAGGAGCGCTCTGTCGTAAACGCTCATCACAGCCCACCCCTTGTGATCATAATCGGCATCAGTATTGAGCCAGTCCGCGCTTGGCATAGTAGTACTGCAAAATCTAATGAATTTTCCCGGCTGGCTGTTCAACTGCGTCAAAGTGCCAGAATTGGCGTCATTCCCGCTCAGATACTCCCCGAACAGAATCGCCCCCGCCGTACTTAGCGCGTATGCCGGGTGGATGATAGAGCCCCCGAACTCGTAAGGGCTTATCCAGTACCGATACATGAATCCGCCCTCGTCGTGATCGCATCTCACGAAAACTTCCGGCAACGCCCTCATGTACTGGTCGGCCACAATCACTCTGGGAAACTGATACAACGGGTGATTCGCGAAGTAGTCTCCGCGCACGTTGACGTGATTCCCTTGTTCGTCTATCCAATAAACCATGCTGCCTTCGCTTATCCCTATCCCTATAAGATGGTCATTATGGAACTCCCTCAACAGCGCGTGTCTAATCGGGCTCCACGCACTCTTCCCCGCGTTCGCCGCCTCGTGGCGCGTTCTGGCATAGAAGCCGAGATCGCCGGTCATGTCGATGCCATTTAAGATGACGGAGGTTAAGTTGTCCGCGTCGTCCAGGGACTCGGCGAGTATATGACTTGCGTCGAATCCAGGGTGGCTCGATATCTGCCAGTCGCTTGACTCGTGGGTATCCGTAGCGCCTATTATAGTGAACGGCGAACTCAAGAGCATAGGGTCGAGCGGTGACACCCTCGCGCCTTCGGCTGGATAGATAATATTCGGTCTCAAGACCACTGTCGCCTCGAACGCCGCCGCCGTGGTGAAGCTCGTCGGGACGCTCCAATTGCCCCTTCGTCCGTCTGTGTCCACATAACGAATAGCCCAGAAATACGTCGTTTCCGTCTCGATTATCGCTTCGAAATCGGTCAGTCTGGCGGCGGTCTGCGAAGTTTCGGCATACCCTGTAAAGATGACATTTTGAAGCGTCACGTCGTCGCCTATCAGTATCTCTATGCCAAGCATCGGCACATCGCGGGGCGAGACGTATGCAGAGCCCGTGAACTCCGGGTATTGATAAATGTTAAGCTCTCCATCTGCCGGCGAGAGGTTTGTCGGCGCAAGCGGCGCGCCCGCGATTGTCGCCTGGACGAATCTGTACTCGTCGGCGTTCAGGTGGTACGCCTCGCCGTTGACGCCTTTGCCCTGCACGTTTTTCAGATCATTGTGATCGCCCGCGCTGGTACTGGCGTAGACTATATTGTTTTTTCTTATCTCGTTAGACATTTAATTTATTCCCTTCTCCCCGCAGGCGCAGGGTTATTATGTTTAGCTTGCAGATATCCATGACATGTTAAAATAAGCAGTATCGCCAAAAACAAGAGGGCTATATATGTCAAGCCCTAATCCTACAGCATCTGCGCTAAGCACCAACCTTACCCCGTTTTTAGAAATTGCGCTCTGACTTTGGACCGTCCCATACAAAGGCTTATAAACATTAGGAACAACAACAGGGAACATCGTCCCATCGCCTCCCTGATTCCGGTCCCCGGACATGTTAATGCCGCAGGAAAGGCAAACAATCCTGCCATACTTTTTGTACCGTGCATAAGAACCAGCGAAAGGATGTACGCCGTCTAGAGTTTGTTCACTAATGCCGCCGGATCCTTGTTGTAGGACCGCCAGTTTCGCCTTCTCCGCCGCCGTCATGTGCATTGCCCAGTCCGTCGCGTGACTGGCGGGTGCAGCGCCTACGTCGCCGTAGCCAAGGTTCACGTTCGGCCCCTGCTTGCCGTTCACTCGCTCGACAAACGTGCCGGACGGAATGCCCTCCTCGCCCGTGTCGCTCCACTCGGAGCCGTCCCATATATAGAGCGTCTGGGACGACGTGCCGACGAACGCGTAGTCGCCAACCTCCGGTGAAGGATAAAGCGCTTCCAACGCCGCAAGCGTCGCGAATATTCCAAGGAACTTCGTATCCATGTCTGGAAGGTACGCGTCGGATATCTTGCCGTTCATGCCTAAAGGCACGTAACCGCCGATAGCGCCCTTGTTCGCTTTGTCCTCTTTCAGCTCCAAGAGCAGATCGAGCGCCGTTGTGTCGCCCGCCGTGACATAGGCGACACCGGAAGCGTTTACACTGTGGGCTTGCGATTCCGCCGTGACTGTTATCATCGGGGAGGACTCATCCGCCGCAACCCTCAGCAGCCCCGTGTTCGTGACGTAAGTGCCAGTGGATATCTGACCGGCGATAGACCACTCTATGGATCTATCCACAACCCCTACCGCGTCCCAATAGACATAGAACGCCTGCACATTGCCCCTCTCGACCGATAGGCCGGAGGGCACGACGTGTATGCCCGTAACGGAAGGGGTTACAGCCGTGTCCGAAACAGTAACCGAACCATCGCCGCTTTTCTGGTTGTTCACTACCGACGTTGCGGTGATGGTCAGGCTGGTTGCCGTCTCGTCCGCCGCTACCGTTAAAACTCCCGCCCCGTTCACCTTCGTATCTGGTGACTCGTTCCCGGTCAACGCCCAAGTCACCGCCTGAGACACATAGCCGTCGCCATCAGCGAGAACAGCGGCGTTGAATATCTGCACTGTCCCTTTCTGGACGGTTGCGGACGCCGGGTATACGGTGACGGAGGAAACAGGGGAAGCGGCCCCGCCGCCGCTGTCGGTTATGTCCGGGACTCCCTCGATGAGGTACACCATATCAGGGTTTATTGTTCCGGCGTCTACCAAATCCTCATAGTTATAGTGCGTGATCTCCTCATGGCACACGCAGCCGTCATTCCCGCCGCTCCCGCCCCCACTTCCACTGCTGCTTCCGGCGCGGCCGCTCTTAATCATGCTCATGTCACTTACCCCTCCTCAATGTGTTCTTCGTGTTGCGTTCTTCCTGTTTTACGCGCACCGCCGCGGCCTCATCGCAGTCAAACGTGAGGTATGGACAGCGGGCGTAGCTGTACGAGCTGAAATGAGACTCGTCCTCGCTTATCACTACCTCAGCGTCCCCGTTCCCTATCTTCATGAACGCAGTCCCCTTGAGGCTGTGGATTGACAGCTCGAACGCTTCCCAATAATGCAGGGCAACGGTAATCGGTTCGCCCGGTGTCAGTTCGATGAAAAAGTCCTCCGCGACGCTCAAATCTTCCGGCTTCCCGTCGTCGTCAACGAGCGTAAGCCCTAGTTTCTCGTGCGGTACAAAAAATGACAGCCTCTTTTCCTCGCCCGGCTGCCATGTCATGTAGCCCATATCGTGATGCGTGATGCGCTTGTCAGTGTCGTTCCTGTAGGTTAGCAATGTTTATCACCTCCAAAAAAAGCCGCCCCGGAGGGCGGCATTCCGTTTCAATTTTTAAAATAGCTAAAACGGCCTATTTGTTTGCGTGTTGCTCCGGTTGGGAAATGAGCTTTAAATATACCGATTGCGCCTTGTTTTTTTCTTTCCCCCATGCCGTGTAACACATGTAAGCCCATCCGGTACAAGAAAACGCAATCACCAAATTAGCAAGGAATACGAAGGAATGATAGTCCCCTACGTGTGGAATCATGTTCAGCGCGCACGGAATCGCTACCGACAGCGATATCGTAAACCTGTCTTTCCACATGCCGCCGCCCCCTTCTAGCAGGTCGTCCAAGTCTTCCTTTCGGGCTGCGTAATACACCGCCTTATCGTCGTGGTGGAAAACTGGTTTAACGTCTCCGAACGTCATCATTGCACTTCGTGTCCCCCTGTGTCATCTGGTATGTTGAATGCCCGTCGTGAGAATATGCGCAAGTTCCCGCAATTCGTACACTCGACTATGATAACTGGGAAGAGGTACATTCCCGCGTCGAACGGTTCCGACCTTTTGTAAAAGAAACTCTCTGCGTCATTGTGTACTACCCAAGAATCCTTGCCGCAGCACTCACATATCTCGTTGACGCCCTTTTCCTTGAAAAATGGCACGATATCAACAGATGAAATGCTTCTCATCTCAACACCACCTCGCGTTCCTATGATACCACCCGCAGGTTAGCAATGTTTATCGCCTCTTTCCCTTCTTATCTCTCTTTCCTTGGAATATCAATTTAGCGGCCTCATTGATAAACTCGGCCTCGCCATCGACGGAATCCCAAAGAACGTCCCACCACTCTTTAGCCATCCGCGTTGGCAAGCCGAATGCATACCCGGATGCCTCTACAGCGGACTCCGCGACTTTTCCCCAGTCAGGCTCTTCGCCTTCCCATAAGTCCCCTGTGATCAGCGCGGCATTGCCCATTAATTCAGTCACGCTTTCGACAGTGGCGGAAAGCGGGGTAAACCGATAACCAAACCGCCCATTATATTTAAGCCATGACTCTGTTCCTCTCGCGACATCGCGCACTATCGGGACTGCTTCTATTGGCGACGTAACGGCGCTGATTAGAGCGTTTTTCATCAGGTATCGCGGCCACGTCTCATCCTTGTCCGGTCCTCCGTCGCGCAGCAGCCTTTCGAAAAGCGCCGGCAGCATAAGCACGAAGAACGCGTGATTCATGAACACGCCCAATTTGTGCGTGTACCCCTTCTCATTCTTGACCCTTCTGAACGTTTCGACGTTCATATTGTGCATCACCCGGAACCAGCTATAGAACATGGTGAACAGCCTCTGGAGTTCCCCGCTCGTTTCGAACCGGCTCAAATCGGCTATGGTTCCGCTCCCTTGCGTCTTCCTGATCACGGAGTCGGCGAATTTGACGGCCTTCGCGTCGTCGCCGCCGTATTTTTCCAGACCCAGCTTGTACGACTCCACCCACCCCGGAATATTGCACAGGTTCTGGAAGAACGCGTATTGAGACACAGCAAAACAGCGGAACGCGCTGAGTTTCCCACCGCCCTTGCGCTGCCACTTTCTCACAATTTCCAATAAATCTCTATCTTGCCCCAGAATCTGTTCCCTCATGAACTCGGACTTCTCCAGCGCGAACTTCTTAGTCTCGAACGGGTGGCGGAGGCCGGAAAGCATCGCTCTCACCGCCCGGTTGGGCCCTATTTTAGAGGCGAGGGGGAAATATCCGAACGTTTGCTTTATCGCGCCCGATAAGTTCAGTCCCAACCCCATCATCACGACGCCCCTGCGCGCCCATTGCAAAAACTTGTCGCCGAGGCCTAAGGCAAGCCCGTTGTTCTTATTGTTCTTTGCCACTGCCCGCAGCCAATGATTCAAGGTCTTGTTTTTCTCGTCGCCGAGAGATTGTTTCACTGCGTCTAGCACCATCGGGTGATGAATGATCTTGTTCGCGTCGCGTATCGCCGGCGCGAGCGCTGCGTCGTGTATGACGTTGATGAAGTGCCTGTCGATGACGCTCAGCGAGAGCAGCGGAGGACGCCCGTACACGTTATGAGCGCGTTCCTTGCGGTGCCCGTCCTTTGTTGTTCCGCTCAGGTAATCCAATGATATCGTGTCCATCAGAGAGGACATCTCTTCCTGCTTCGCGGCGGCTTGCGAGAGCTCTATGTCGGTCACGATGGGATAATAACCGCCTTTGTACGTCCCGTATTTTGTCACAACGGGCGCAGCCTCCACCCACTCCGGCGTCACGCCCGTCATAAGTTCCGCCGTCTCCTGCACCATTGGGCGCATCGTTTCCAATAGATCCCATACGCCCTGCACGAAATCCATGTCCTGTTTTGAAAGCGCGTCAATCATTTTCCGCATGTTAGCCGGGGAAAGATTGTATCCGTCTCTCATTCGCTGTTTGTTGCCCTCGTTGCCCATGTTGAGAACCGCCGAGATGAGTTCGTCCCGTCTCAGTGACCATTTTTCATTGACGCCGGCAAAGGTGTTTTCCGTAGTCGTTTTCGGAATGTCGAGTTCTATTCTCGTTTCCGCGAATCCCGGATTAGCGGTTCCGTATATATCGATTACGAGCTCGTTCAGCTTGGCGTAGTATTCGTTAAGCAGGCGCGTTTCGCGCGACAGCGCGTCCCTTACCGGCTGGAATACAAGCTGATGCGCTGGCCCCAGGTCTTCATACCCGTCCATCGCGCGGGTAATGAACTCGGCTGTTTCGTGTGACGCCATAAATTCCTCCGGCATTTCGCTCAGTTTGCCAAGCGTCGTTTGCGCCTTGCGCGCGGACGGTGACGGCTCCACAATGCTCGGGCCTTTTATCTTGTAGTACTCGCGTATCTTTTTGGATATCTCCGCCGCCGCAAGATCAATATCCCTATGCCATTCGCCGCTGATGGTCTTTTTCTCATTTTTCCCCAGCGTCTCGATGTTCTTGACTGTTTTGTATAGATCGCGCAGCTCGTCGACAGTCATCTTTGTCCACGAGGTTTTGAAGTTCGCGTCGAGTATCCTGTCGGGAATAAGTATCGGTTCGCCGGCGTTTCTCAGGTCTTCGACGAACTTATCCAGCGGTTTCACGCGGAACTCTTTATCTTGCTGGTACGCTGGAACTTTTTTCCTCAGATCGAACCGCGCTAATACTGCGTCTATTTGAGCCAGATATTTCGGAGCCACGCCGAATGACGTTTTGTTCGGTCTGTTGGCGTACTTGCGGAGGAAATGCATTATCCTGTCTTCCTCGCGCGCCGTCTTGACCGCCTCTCTAGCGCAAGCCGTATTCAGCGTTTCGAGGTCTTTGTAACGTGCCGCCGCGTCCATATTTTTGTCGCGCATAGCCTTATCCCACAGACGGCGATATTTACCGGCCTCGCGTATGTAGGAAGACTCCTTTACGCCATCCCTGCTGTTCTTGGCTCCAATGATATGCTGAGCCGCCTGAGTCCACTTCTCTTTATTTGTTTTGAAGTTTTCGTGATAGCTCCGAAGCCACTCTTTTTTGGCTTTTTCCTCAAGGAAGGCCTCTTTCCGCTCCGCGCGCCCCTTTTGGCGTTCGTCGGCGACACCCTTCTGATACGCCTCTTCATACGGGTCAAGCGTGGAAACGTCCTCGGACATGAGAAGATCGAAAAGTTGTCTGTCGCCTTCGACCGGGATACCGGCTTGCGCCATTTCGCTTGCCATTTCGTCGAGCCCTCTGGCGCTGTCCGGCCTCCGCCAGAATCCGGCCTGCCGCCCAATCCTGTTCACGAGGTCAGCGGCCTCAAACTCGCCGTATCCCACCTTTACTTTTTTAAGACTTAACCCGCCGTTTTCCTTAATGAACTTAATGAGTTTCTTCCTATTCAGCGGGTTATCGCGTTCGGCCTGAGCGCGTTCAGATTCTTCCATGAACGCCGCCCTGGCCGCGTCTGAGTCTGACATCGCTATACGTTCCCGAACCGCTCTATCGAGCAATTCATCGCCCTCGACGAGAGACTCCGCCGCCATATTCACATCGTCTCTTTTGTCCGAGGTTTCGCCGTCGGTCATTTCCGCCTGTTCGACGGCCCTGCGCCAAATTTCCTCTTCCATATCCGGAGCGTTCGCGAGAGCGTCAATAAATTCGTCCGCTCCGGCAAAACCGTATTCGGACGCGGCGGCGGATACCGGTATTCCGTTCTCTCGGTCTATACCTTCCGGCAGGTTGGCTAGCGCGGTGTCTCCCCAGCCGTTTAATATTTCTTCGCCGGATAGCCTGAGGTCAGGATCGCCGCGCATTTCCGTTATGGCGCGGTAAACCGGCTCTTTTTCGACATCGGAACGTACGTCCGGAAGGAGTTTTTCGGCCCGCCTTTGAATCCGCGAGCGCTGTTCCGGCGTATAATCCTCCAACAAGCGGACAAGCAGCCTTTCTTTCCCAGAGTCAATTATTTCTTCAAACGCTTCCTCTCCGGCTTCACTCGCCGTTTCGGCGTCGCTCCCCTGAGGGCCGATATTTAGAAGGTCATTCATTGCAGCTTCGTAGTTTATGGCCTCGTCTGTGGCCAGCATTCTATCAAACAATCCGCGAATCTCGTCAGTTATCTCGGACTTGTGCCATTTGCCGTCCGCGTCGCGGTATCGTACCCCGGCAATCACTTTATATATGTCGGTCAGCCACTTTTTAAAAGCGCGGAAGGCTCCCTTGAGGAAAGGCGTAGGCGCCTTTCCCTCGAAAAGATACTGCTCGAACGCGGCGGCGAACTTCTCGTGCGCTGTCTTCCAGCGATTAGAATCAGCCTCACCAAGCGGTTTGCTGAGGTCTATATCATCGACCTCCAGGTACTCCGCAATGCCGCGCCATAAATCCTGAGCGCTCGTACTCGCGCCTTTGGTCATGGCAACGTCATACACGTCCTGCAAGAAGAAGTGTCCCATCTCGTGCAGGAACGTAGACATATCCGCCGACTCGAACAGGGTAATCACGGCCGCGTCCCTGCTGAAAGCGGTGGAGCCTTTGGTGACGACGGTTTCTTCGCTTGCGTCCAACTGCTTGAAAACTTCGTCGGCTGGTGGTAGACTGTTTTCAGTTAAACTTTCCGCTCCCTCTCCGATACGAAAACCCGTAGGATCGGAGATTGTAGCCCCGGACGAGTTGACACCCTCGCCGGACGCATCGGAAAGTTTATTTTTATAATCTCCAAAACCTGTCAAAAGCCATGTCTGACGATTCCGGTCTTTATAGAGGCGCAATATCGCGGTATAACCGTTATAAGTTAGACGTGCCGTATCGGAGAACTTGTTTTGCCCTTGGAATAAATTGAGTTCGCCCTTTGCTATTACTTCAGGCATTTCCCTTGCAACCGCTAAACCATCTGGCAATTCTGGATGTTCTTTGTGCTGCGCGTCTCTTCGTTCTATCAGGTGGGCAACGCCCCAGCCGCTTTTCCCTGTTTTTCCCCACAAGAACGATATCCCGCCTATGTCGTCGCGGTACATAGCGTCAGCGACATCTGCATGTTCCGCTATTACCCGCTCCATTGCCTCCGCGCCACGCCGCGCATTATCTTCGGGCGTTACGGAGCCGCGCTGGTAGTACGTCTCAGCGACCTCCATCGCGCCCTCGTCCCACACGACGAAGTTATGCGTGCCTTCGCCACTGCCGCGGCTCATGCCGTCGAGGTACTGGAGGCCGGGGATGCCGAGTGCCAGAAGTTCCTTACTCGCGGCTTCCTGACTTCCAAGTTTGCGCGCCCTTGCGTTATAAAAATCCCCCGCTGTCGCAAAATCTTCGTTGAATGATTCAAGGGAAAATTGCTTTTTCAACGCGGCCCTGACCTTCTCCGGCTGTTCGGACAGCGGCTTGTCCCAATCCAACAGCACGTCGGACTCCGGCACTTCGAGGCGGTAGAGCTGGCCTGGCTGTTTGAATTTTTTCACGTAATCGTCAAACCACTTGCGCACGCCGGGAGAATAATCATGTCGGTCTACCTTATCCGCGTCATATCCGGCGGTGACGAAACGTTCAAGCAAATTGACCTTCTCGTACGCTTCTCTGCTCTGAGGGTCTTTTGAAGGGCGATTGTCGGCAAAGTCATAAAGATACCTTATCCATTCGCTTAACGTTTTGCCGCCTATTTTTTGTTCGTCGGGATTCCAATCATGGTTCAGAGAAACATTCCTCCTGTACTCCTCCCCGACTTGTCTGTTCTGCGCCGAATATATCCCCCACCCGTAAACCTGCGCGCCCTCGCCGGTGCCGATGGCGTTCAGGGACATCTTCTCTATGCCCCTGTGCGGGGTGCCGTGGTACGCGGACTGCGCCAATTCGATTGGAGACGTTTCGCCCTCGCGCCGGAGTTGGATCTTAACGCCTCCGTGCCCGTCAGATACAACCTGCACCGCGCCGGGCGCAATCAAATCCTTTGCGTCAACGCCAAGATCAGAGGCTTTGCGCATAGCCCTCGCCATGAACAGATTCATCGCTTTTTCAGCATTGGAGCCGGTTTTCCCAAACAAGTCGGCCCTGCCCGCCGCAACAAACTGCTTTTTCATCTCCCTACTGAATGCGACGAACGGCAATTTCTCCTTGGCGAGCTCTATTTCCGCATCCGCTTTAGCCTCCAATTCGCTTATGGCCGCGCGTATACTTTCCTCGGAATCGGCGGCCTCAGCCGCGCTCATTTCGGTGGGACTCAGCTTGATGTGGTCTTTCAGCACATCATATTTACCCTCGTTGTCAGTTCCCATCTTTACGAACAGATTAGCGGCGTCAAGCTCGATATCGCCACCTATCTCCATAGCATCGCGGAAATCCTCTTGAGTGTCCTCCGGGATCCCAAGGTCTTCCATGAGCGCTTCAATGGATTCAAGGTCAGCGATTTGCGCGTATTCGGCCAACGCTTCGCTGTCGATATAGACCTTGTCTATTTTCCCGTCCGTAACGTCGCGGATAAAATCCTCCGCCGCTTCCGGTATCCGGGCCGCCGTTTTGGAACCAGATATAGCCTCGATGGTTTTACCGATTATTTCGCCCTTTGCTTTCGCCATATCAGCCCTGGCCGATCTTTCCATCGCCTTTGACGCCGTGTAACGCGCGGTCCCGCCTATAGTGCTTCCGAGAAATCCGGAGCCTCCGCCCACAACAAACTCCCAAAGGAGCTCGTCCCAGTTGTTTTTGTCACCTAAAGCGCTGTTCTTTGCCAGCCCTTGTGAGATTTCTTCCAGACCTTCAAATATGCCTGATATCGCGAAATCGCCCAATCTCCCCAGCGCACGCCGAAACAGGGAGCTACTCGCCGTGACTCCGAATATCCGTCCGAAGATTTGCTTGCCCCCAAAAGTGATGTAGTTTTGAATCGGTTCGTTAACGCTGAGGATAAGCACGTTTTTCCAGAAATCATTGTTGGCGTATGATACCGCCTCATCCTCGCTCATGCCGCGCCCGAGCGCTTCCTCGTAAGTGCCGCCGGCCTCGAATGACGCCTCGCTCCATATCGAAACAACGTTGCCGGCCATAGTGCCCAGCCTTGGATTACCGGTGAGCCACGTCACAAACGCGCTTGTCCCCAGATACTGAGCCATAGACGATATCTGAAATCCCGTCGATCTCAGCACGTCGTGCACAAATCTATCGACCGTATTTTCGGGCATGAGGTAATCTTCCGGCTTCAAACGGTTGGCCAATCCCTGCCATGCTCTCGCCTCAAACCTGTCTATCGCGCCCTTTATGTTATTTTTATTGCTTGCGGCTTCATATTTGTTAGCGCCCGCGTACCCGCTCGCCACGTCATACCACGTGCCCTTAAACACATCTATAAACTGCCACTCCCTATTAGGAGTCAGACTCACCGCAAGCTGGCTCAGACCCTTGTTTATCTCTTCAAGCTGTTCGGCGTCGTCTCTGGCAATCTTCAAGTTTTCGCGCGCCTGTAACCAGCGCAGAGTCGAGTCCGAAAGATTGCTGTATATGGGAAAGGCTTCCGCCATCTGCCTTCTGGCCCCCGCGACTTTCGCGAGGTCACCTGTGTCCATCATGTAGAGTGGTATGCCGCTCTGACGGGAGTCGATCAGCCTCCGCGCCTCGCGTTCGGGATCCGTCTCCCACACGTCCTGCTGACGGAATATATCGGTAAGGCGCGGCCACCCCTGACGTTCGCGCTTTTGCCTGCGCTCCTCCCGCCTTTTCTGCCTTTTAGGGTCAGGGCGTTTGACATACGGATTATCGAAAATTTTTTCGTTCTCAATATCTTCTTCGATTTCCTGCGTCATAGGAGCGTTATTGCTCTGCGCAAAAGCAGGAGCACTCGCGATTTCCTCAGCTTCCGGGATATCCACGCCCGGAGACTCAAGTTCTTTATTCCTTTTGAGCGCCGTTCCGAACTGAGTCTTTTCGGCGATATCCTTAGAATCTAACGCCTCACTAATCAACTCTTTGCCGTCTTGCGCGAACTCGCCGTTGTCCTTATCCTGCTCTATCACGGGTTCGGGAGCTTTTTCGCCGGTATTGGAAAATCGTCGGAGCGCGGCACCATAACGCATTTCCCACGCCGATGGTTTCTTTTTTTCTTCTGTAGCCTCTATTACGATAGCCATGTAAAATCAACCCCCGACGTTTTCATATTTCCTGTAAAGCGCCATGACCTTTGGGACGTAATTAGCCGTCTCTTTTGCCATTTTTCCGTTATTCAGATACGCTTTCGCGTTGCGCCCGCCGCCGTTGTAGTGAGCCAGAGCCGCCCCCATGTTGCCGCCGTACTTCTTGAGCAGATTTCCGAGGTATTTGACACCGCCCCGAATATTCTGGTGCGGATCGTTCGGGTCTACGCCCAAACCTTTCGCCGTTGCGGGCATGAGCTGCATCAGCCCTATGGCCCCGGCTTTTGAGACAACATTCTGCCTTCCTCCGCTCTCCTGCGTCATAACGGCGTATACAAGCGCTTCCGGAACTCCAAAATCTTCAGCCGCTCGAGATACCGTATTGCCGTACTGTGATACGACATCTCTATTTCTCATTGCCGCCGGCATAGCCGAAGAAATTTCCTCATTGGAAAATTGGTTGAACTCGGCGACGAGATGCATATCCCCCGCCGACGGTTTCTTTTTACCCTCCGCTGTCTCTGTTACCGCTGCGTTCCGCGTCCGGTCCGGTTTTTCGCTATTCCCTATAAAGTTATCTACATCCTCATGTTCGACTTCCGCTATCACTTCGCCGGATGTACCGTATTTCACCCAAACCCCTGTTAGCGCATCCCATTCGAACCCGGTATTTTCAAGCGCTTTTATCTGATACCCTTTGTACCGCACATTCTTATCCGGCAACCAGTTTATTTCATGCTTCTTTATCTCGCCTGCCGTCAGTTCCCGCGCAATGCTCTCTTTCTCCATAGGCGTCAGCTTTCTCTTTTTCTCTTCCTGCTGCCGGAGAACCTCGTTGGAGTAAGTGTCAAGGAAGTTTGCCCTATCCGCCGGCTCTGTGATATCAGCTTCGTCCATAATATCTTTGAGGGCCTTCATGCTGAAATCTGGTACCAAGCTGTCCTCGTCACTGATTACGCCGCTCACCATTTTATTGATCAGCGATTTTATCGTGCTTGGTTTGAACTTGTCCCCGTATTCGGCGACAAGTTCTTGAGCGGTTGTTATTTCGCCTCTGGATATTTTTTCGTAAACCTCGGCGTATATGAGTGGGTCTTCCGTCATAGATTCCTCTTTTGTTTTTGGGTATACCTTTTTAGCAATATCCAGGAGCTTTTGCCTGTCCTCGCCGGCAACGCCGGTCTCGTCTATCATTTTTAACGCCGCTTCCAGCGACCCAGCGTTCTCTATCAGCCCATACATATCGCTAATCCACGCGTCTTTACGGTCTTTCTCGAACCGGCCCTCATCCTGCGCTCTCGCCTCATACCGCTGCCACAGATCGTCTTTCGTATCTACAGGAAGATCGGAACCGTATATCGCCGCGCGCGCGGATTCCTCATCCTGACCAAATTCGGAGTACAGATCGTCCGTTGCTTTGGCAATTGCCTCCGCCCTCTGCGCCTTTTCCAGCTTTGCGAGTTCCGGTTTTACGACCTCCTGTATTTTCTTCCTGTCGGCATCGTTCAATAATTCAGACTCGCGCGCAAGTTCGTCGGCCAATATGGGGTTTTCTTCCGCTATCTTCGCTATCCTCCCCGCCTCCAGCCCGCTTACATAGCCCCGCTGCGCGAGCCGCACGGCGGATTCCGGAGCGCCCTGCATTCGCACCTCTATCGCCAACACGCCCTCGCGTGCGGCACTGTCGAAAACCTCGGCGCTGTACGGCATTGCGGCGACGGTGTTGGCGTTCTCCGCGAGGACGCTCCTGAATGTCATATCCTCGTACTCGCGTCCCTGAGCGGCCTCAAACTTGCTGCTCTCCGTGATAAAGGGCATTCGCGTTTCCTGCTCTATTAAGTCGAACTTCTCAACCGCTCTTGGGCTCAAGCCCTTCCGAATGCTAATGGCAAGGTCATTTGCGTATTTGTCGACATCACCGGTGAGGCCGCGAGCGTTCCCCAGCTTGCGGGTATTGAACGCTCCGGTGTCCGGGTTGTTCAAGTAGTCCAGCATTCCCCGCTTGTAGTCACGCAGGGCGGCCATAGCGTCGTAGTTCGCCTGCTTGTCCTCGCGGACAACGAGCATCGCCGACATATCCTGAACAGCGCCGCCAAGTCCCTGCATGGCGTGCCCGACCTGTACGCCAGTAGCCGCTCCGTCGACTGCGTTACGCTCGAACGCGGCGGGCGCGGAACGCTCCTGTATCTGTAGTCCGTATCTCTGCGCCATCACTTCCACCATTCTTTCAACGATGAGAACTTTGAGAACTTGCCGAAGTTCGCGTTGTAGTAGCTGGAAGGCATGAGGCCCGTATTAGCGTTGTATATCTGAATCTGACCGCCGGACGCCGCGCTGTGCTTGACTGGCGCGCTTCCCCACACATTCGTCGCCGTCCCGAGGAGCGACGTTGCAGCACCCAGATACCCGGCAGACTTCGCGTTCTTGGCGGCACTTCTCGCGGCCGAGGCCTCATTGCCGAAGTTCCACGCCTGCATGTCCTTACCCCACTTGTCCTTGAGCGTGTTGTAGCGAATCATGGCGGCGTCTTCCTCGATGCCCATAGCGGTATCCGCCATCACATTAAGGGTGCTTCCGCTCATCTGCGCGCCGGACGCGGCAAGCTCAGACTCTTGCGTGGAGGCGAACTGCCGCGCCTGGCGGCGGAAGCGGGATTCTTCCCTCGCGCCTTCCTTCAAGGACTCGGACGCGGAGCGTTCGGCAATCGACCTATTGCGCTCCGCCACTTGCGCCTGATGCTCATATGCTTTAGCCTGCGCGTTGCCGGCTGCGATCGAGCCATAGGCGCTCAGGACTCCGCCTATTATCCCTACTATCGGCGCGCACATTTTTCGAACCTCACGTAACCGTTTTCAAGGTCTTCTATCTCGAACCCGCTTGACTCAAGCCAGCGGATCATCTTCAAATTATTCGCGTTTATATGCCCATAAAGCCGCCCATGTTTTTTGATCAGCTGCTCGACCCACGGCCCGCTCTCACGTATGAACTGGAACGCGACGCGCTTATCGAATGCTTTCCCTGTCATCATCCAGATGTTCCCGTCAATTGTGGAGCCGAATATGCCCGCGACGCTAGAATCATCAGTCACTATGGCATAGCAGCTGCCGCCGCTGTGCCTGAACGCATCGAGCACCACTTCGTCCGGTTTGCAGCCCCACCCTCTCTCCAGGTCCCTCGCGTCTTCCGGGTAAAGGTTGTCCGACAGCGCAAGCGCGTGCTCCGGCGTCGCGTGAAACACGTGCGCCCTTTTATCCCTGTCCGCCATTGATTCCCACCTCCTGGAACACGCCCAGTACCGTTACGGGCTGCGGCGCGTTGTTCTCTATCCGGAGCCTGCACGATCTCGCCGCCCCGCCCGGCGTTCTCACCACAACGTCCCCGGTGTACGGAGTCGTCTTGTTGGCTGGTGATAGCTGATCCGGGAACGTGGCTTGATCTAATATCGAACTGTTTTCCGTCATGACGCCTATTTTGAATCCGCATGTTCTGAACACACGCACGCAAGCCCCAGGCACATGCTTATGCCTGCCCTGGAGTGAACCGTTCGCGTTCTGCACAAGTTCCAGGCTCTCGAACGCAGACGTAAACGTGTATGTCCCCTCGTCCTTGTAAGTGCTTGAAGAAAATCCGGTACTGTCAACGCGCCTGTTCAGCAGAACGAGCTTCGTTCCAACCAGCATGAAAAGATCGTCCTGCGTCTCTCCTGGTATCGCGCACACATCACGAACGGAGCCGCTGAAAATCTGCCGGGCCCATGCCGTTACCTGGTGTTCCTGTTGAAGTGTGAGCGCCAACACCTGCCCGTCGTCGAGCACTATCCAGACCACAGACCACGGCTCCTGCTGGTACGCCCATCTCACGGCCTTCTTGCCCTCGAACAAATGCTCAGATAGGATAGACAGCTCACTTGCCGAGTACCCGTCTATATCGAGCTGATAGCCCATGCCGCGCACGACCTTGCCATGTTTCTGCATAAAGAGCGTTGAAGTTCCGACATCAAGAGGCGCGATATTCGCTGATCCTCTGTAGCCGGACGGCGTCAAGGTTATGCTTGACGGGGTGAACACATCGCTCTTGCTCCCCGCTTTGGCCGCCCACTCAGCGCCACTAGTGAAGATCAAAAGGTCGGAGCGCGACGCGAGCCCGCGTATCTCGTTGACCTCCTTCGCCGCCAGCGTGACGGTTATAGCGTCCGTATCCTCGGCGGGTATGGTCACGCCGAAGTCATGCCAGCTCGCGGACTTTGACATCCACAGTGTTTGCGGGTCGTTTGGCGTATTGGCGAGTATCAGCCGCTCCTGATGGAAGATGCCCAGCGCCGGATACCCGAACGCGGGGCAGAACGCGCCAATCGTCCAGTCGTCCGTCCAGTTTATAACCCTCGTGACGACGCTGTCTCCGAGATATGTCACGGTTACGTGGCGCTCGTCGACGTAACTCGCTATCCGCACCTCGACGAGTGTAAGACCGCCGCCGCTCGACCACGTGACGCTTATAACGTCTTTAGCGCCGCTGTCGTCTCCGGTCAGCTTTAATTTGTAGGTCGTCCCGTACTCATCTTCGTTGACGTTGTACCCGATGTTGAAATTGTTCTCCACGGACTGATATGTTTTGAGGTGAGTGAAATCCGTCTCGTCCGGCAGTTTGCGCCATATCTCAACCTTGCCGCTCCACAAACCGTTGCTCTGGATTGTAGACGCCCCGAAGAGCTTGAATTCTTCAGACCACGCAACGTCATCTTCGCCGGTCGATTCCAGCACAAAGTCGCCGGCGGACGCCTTGACCTTAAATTCGAACCTCACGAAAGCCCCGACCATGCCGGAAGTGAAATAGTCCCAGTCGCTCGTGAGCACGCTAAAGAGGAGGCTCATCTTTTTATCCTTGTCGGAATTTATGTCCAGATACGGGCCGCTCTTGAATGGGACTGCCTCGAACTGCCAGTTATCTCCGGGGTACCGTTTCAGGGTATACGGTTTGACTCCGTGGTGGAACAGGTAGAGAACGTCGGCGCTCTGTAGCCACCTCAGGTTGGAGAGATGCGACGGGCCGTAAGGCGAACCGGTCACGTTCTTCTTTACCCCGCTTTGATCGCACACATCAACTGTATAGTCGCCCCTGAACACGAGGCAGTATGAATCGTTCTCGCTGTAGACAAACGGCACGAGGCGAGCATCGTTCAGGCTTGCGCCTTGCTCTAACAATGTCGTTCCCGGTCTGTTGATTATTCCGCCCTGCGGCAGGACAATGAAATTAGTCAGCTCCTTTGCTCCTATCATATAGGCTGCGAGGTCTTCGCGCGCCGCTAAGAGCGGGGAAAGCTCCCCCTTGGCGAAAGATGGTTTCGAGTCGTAAATTTTCATCGCCTGCCGCCTCTCACGTCTATGTAGTCGTCGCTGAAAAACATGATAGGAGCAGTAATGGACTGGATTTATGAGGAGAGAAAGGGTAAAATAATCGCAAGAAAACTCGAAAAACAAGGAGAAATCTTGCGAAATGCTACCGA
>JAISYM010000067.1 GCA_031269875.1 Synergistaceae bacterium | reverse complement strand
GTGTCGTTCTTGAACGTATAATCCAATTTCTCCACTATGTACACACCTCTTTACCGAGAGTTTTAGCACATTTACCGGCGGATTACAACGTCCATTCGCGGGAGCGCGCAATGCGCGCCGCTTGATTTTATAAAAAAACTCCCCCCGCGTTAGGCAGGGGGAGCCGGATGATTTGTTACGGTGATCCAGCAGCCAGGCGCCCCGCGCGTCCGTCATATCGGCGGATATGTCGTGAATTTCCGTAGGGGACGCCGCCCTCGGCGTCCCGCTGTTTTCTCACCGCCCTCGGCGTCCCGCCGTTTTCCGCCGCCCCCGGCGTCCCGATCATTGCGTAAATCCCAGCGTATGTCTTGGCGAATTTGTCATCATACAAAACCATATCCGTTTCCTTCGGCGTGTCGAGGCGGGATGGAACAACGGGACGCCGAGGGCGGCATCCCCTACGGCGTGATTTATCCGATCATCCGTGACGGGGGTGATATAACGGCGCGGTACGCAATGCGCAGCCCTACATGAAAAAATCCTTGCTTTTGATCATATAGTCCAGGCCGGACCAGACCGTAAGGATCATAGCGACCCACATCACCGGCAGCGCGTAAGGGATGTTGAATATCATCATGACGATCGCGATGATCTGGCTCACGGTCTTGACCTTCCCGCCGGTCGAAGCGTGGATAACGACGCCTTCGACCGCGGCTACCATCCTGATGCCCGAAACTATGAACTCGCGGGAGACGATTATAACGACCATCCAAGCCGACAGCCGGCCCAATTCGACGAGGGAGATCAACGCCGCCACCACGAGGATTTTATCCGCCAGCGGGTCGATAAACTTCCCCAGGTTCGTGACGATGCCCCTCTTACGGGCTATATAACCGTCAGCCGCGTCCGTCAGCGACGCCACGATAAAGACTATCCCGGCCAGGATATCCCCTATGTTGACGCCCAAGAACGTCCCGAACTCCCCCCTCACGGCAAGAAAAACCATCACTAGCGGCGTAAGGAAGACCCGTGACATACTTAGCATGTTTGGCAGATTTGGTGAATTCCATGTCAGCATATCCACAACTCCTTTGATCGATTATAAAAATCAGTATTTGCGTAACGTCTGGTAGTATAGCGCTCCGCGCCGTTTTTTTCCACTGTGACCGCTGTAGACTTTGAGGCTTATGTAGAACAAATATGAGCAATTAGACCTATTGTCATATACGCTTTTGTCCTTATAATCCTAAACATAGAGAAGTTGATGAGAGTGATTAAAGCAATTGAAACATAGAGAGACATGAGGTGAACGCGGTGATCTTTAAATACCGGGCAAGGACTGAGGCTGGCACGATAAGCAGCGGCACCCGCGAGGCGGCAAGCGAGGGAGAGGCGCTCTCCTGGATAAGGGAACAGGGCTGGTCGCCCATTCATTTGGAAATGAGCGGTTCTGTCGGTTCAATAGTTGGCCTGAACAATGAAAAAGCATCTTTTTTAAAAAAGGATCTCAGGGATATATTCCCGCAAAAGGTAACGCTACGCGATAAGAGTATTATTTTCAAACAGATGTCAACGATGATAAACGCGGGCATAACGATTGCCGCCACGTTGGAACTTTTGGCCTCGCAGACGGAAAACAAGACGCTGCGCACGGCTCTCGCGGGACTCAGGGACGCTGTGAGCGGAGGCGTGACGCTGGCGGCGGCGATGTCGCGCTACCCCAAGATATTCAACAACCTCGAGATAGCCCTGACGCGGGCCGGCGAGGAAGGCGGTGTCCTGGACGTCTGCATGACGCGGCTGGCGATCTTCGTCGAGAGCCAGTACGTGCTGCAGAAGAAGATAAAGGGCGCGATGATCTACCCGGCAGTTATCGTTACGGTTACGGTATTGGCTATCGTCGCCCTCTGCCTTTTCATAGTGCCGCTCTTCAGGAAATCGTTCGCCAATATAGGCATGAAGGAACTGCCGGCGCTGACTCAGGCGATTTTCGGTTTTTCGGATTTCCTGAGGTCATGGTGGTTTTTGATCCCAGTTCCGTTTGTGCTGATTTACCTTATCATCAGGTTCATAGGAAAGACCGCCGCGGGCAGACGCTTTTTCGACGGGCGCAAGATCAAGGCGCCGCTCTTTGGAGACATCATATTCAAGTCGATAATGTCGAGATCGTTCAGAACGTTATCGACGCTGGTGACAGCGGGCGTTACGATCCTGGACTCCCTTGAGATGTCCGCGGGGGTATCCGACAATGTAATAGTGGGAGAAGCCCTAGACACGATGCGTGAGCGCGCTCAAAACGGCGTTCTGCTGAGTGCGACGCTAAAGGAGCAGAAACTCTTCCCCGTGATGGTGGCCCACATGGTCGCGGTAGGCGAGGAGACGGGTAACATCGACGAGGTCTTGTCAAAGGTCGCCGACTGGTACGACATGGAACTCGACGAACAGATAAAGTCGCTCACGTCCATAATGGAACCTGTGATCATAGTGATAGTTGGTGTGGTCGTAGGCTTGGTGGTAGGTTCTATATTCATACCGCTGCTTCAGTCACTGCAGAACTTTATGTAGGAGCTGCGAGGGATTTGGTAATAAGCTTCAAAAAATTGAGTACTCTTGAGAGGGGGAGTTTGCTGGAAGAGGGCGCGTGAAATTATGGATGGTTTTTATGAAGACACTGTAGTAGGTTGATCGAGATCTTAAGGGTTTTAAAACCAATTTGTTGAGGAGGAGTTTATAACATGAAGAATATTTTCAAGGCTCGCAAAAGCGGTTTCACGCTTGTTGAACTTCTGATAGTCACCGTTATCATCGGTATCCTGGCCGGTATGATGATGCTCATGATGGGGTCCGCCACGGACGGGGCGGAGGCAACGAAGCTCATCAACGACCTGAGGCTCGTAAAATCTGCGTCTCTTCTTTACTACGCGGACAACGATAAGTGGCCTGAAAGGGATTCATTGGCATTGGGAACCGCACTTACTGCCGGCACACCACTAAATGATGCTGTAGTAAAGTCGCTTGAGAGGTACATGGATAAGCCTCTTGCCGACAATTACGGCAGTAAGGTGTTCTATGGAGTAAGCGATGACGGGAGGATTTATTTCGGACTTTCGGCGGATGAGCTTTCTACGGGGGCAAAGGCCAAGTTGGTTAAAAACAAAGCCATCAGGAATCAAGTGGGCAATCCATATGATAATGGAGTAGCTTACATAGTTATCAAATAGTTTGTCTGCTTAGGGAAAACGGAGCACCATAATAAATAAACGTTATAAGGCGGCAGCGGCTGACAATAGCCGCACCGCCTTTTGCATGTAAAGAAGCTTAATCCTCTTTACAGACCAAGCGCGCGGCTATAAACTCTCTTCAAAAATGGAGGTGATAACTTGAAGGACCACGCTGAGAGACATAGGGAATGGACACGATCCGCCGGTGCCGGTTTTACGCTCGTCGAACTTTTGATTGTAACTGTAATCATTGGCATTATCGCCGGCATGATGATGATCATCATGGGAGAGGCTACGGACAGAGCAAGTGCCATAAGGTTGATCAATGACCTGCGTCTTATAAAAACGGCCTGTTTGGAGTATTTTCTGGACAACAGAAATTTACCCGGGGACAAGCTGTTACCTGGAGGATATGAATCGGTAGCAAAATCTCTTGAGGTTTATTTCGATAAACCGCTTATGGACGCTTACGGTGGAAAGATCTATGTCACTTCCAGCAACGACAGAGCTTATTATGGTTTGATCCCTGACAACGTGAGTTTCGCCTTAAACGCAGGCGCTTTAAAGAAACTTGAGATTATCGGCATCGTCTACGACGAGGAAGGGAACCGATTCAAGGCTGGAGGCGGCCACGACGCCGGGCCATACTATGTCATCATCAAATAAACAACAGGTCTGCCCTGACAAGTTCCAGCAGATCCGCGTCCCGGGACAGGTCGGCGGCTTTGAGCGGGATATCTCCGTGCTGACGCAGGCCAGTGAGTTCACCGGCGCCGCGTAACTTTAAATCTTCATCCGCGATAGCGAATCCGTCATCACAGTTTTTGAGTATCTCTATTCTTTGGCTTCTTTTAATATTTTTTCCAGAGTCAAGCAGTACGCATACACCACCGCGCTCTCTCCCGTACCCGCGGCCTACCCGGCCGCGCATCTGGTGAAGCTGTGAGAGGCCATATCCTGAGGCCCCTTCGATGACGATAACGCTGGCCTCCGGGATGTCGACACCTACCTCTATTACCGTTGTCGACACGAGAATTTGCGACGATCCGTCCGAGAAGCGCCCAATGACGCTCACCTTCTCCTCCGGGCTCATCCTGCCGTGCAGCCGCTCGACCTTCAGTCCTGTCACGATTTTTGTGAGCTTCGATACGCTCTTCTCTATATCCTTTGCGCGAGATTCGACCGATACGGCACTGATCCCCCGCCCGCCCGTATTGTCCGGCCCGCCGTATTCGCCGGCTTCATCGGAACCGACCGTCCTGCATACCCAGCAGCACCTGTCGCCCGCCGTCACTCTCTTTGCGATGAACCTGTAAACGTCGCTGATGTGGTTGTCGCTCACGATCTTCGTTATGACGGGCATTCTTCCCGGTGGTTTGCCGGTTATCACCGTCGTGTCGACGTCCCCGTAGAGGGCAAGAGATAGCGTGCGCGGAATCGGTGTTGCGCTCATCATGAGCGTGTGCGGATAGAGTGGTGGAAAAGAGCTCGCGGAATAAAAATTCTCTCCCACCCGGGCTCTCTGGCGTACCCCGAAGCGGTGCTGTTCGTCGATCACCACTAAGCCGAGCGACCGGAATTCGACGTTCTCGTTAAATAAGGCGTGCGTGCCTATAAGGACGTCTGTCTCCCCCCGTTTGAGCGATTCCAACAGCCTCGCCCGTTCGTTTGCCGGCGCGCCGCTCGAAATTTCGCGGCACCTCGCCCCAAGCGGCGAGAGATATTTGACGCACTCACCCGCGAACTGGGCGCATAAGACCGTTGTCGGGACGAGTACGGCGGCCTGATACCCCGATTTAACGCACTGAGCGATCGCGCAGGCGGCTACGATCGTCTTGCCGGAGCCGACATCCCCTTGGAGAAGCCTGTGCATGGGCGAGGTTTTACAAAGGTCGCCCGATATATCCCGAACGGCGTCCGCCTGTGACTCTGTCAGCCGGAATTGGAGGGTTTCCGTCAGCGCGGAAACGGCGCGTACGCCCGCAAGCGAAGGGGCGTTCTTTTTCTTTCTCATTTTGACGGATTCGCGGATCTTTTCCTGAATTTCGTACAGCTCCTGATATGCGAGCCTCCTGCGGGAAATTTCGATATCATCGTGGGAGCGAGGGGCGTGCACGCCAAGGAAAGCCTCTTTAATGGATGGGAAGCTATGCTTTTTTAAAATAGCGCCCGGCAAGGGATCGGTTAAAACGAGTTCCGGGGATGTGACGCAATCGTATATTATCCCGGCCAAGAGCTTTCGATTGAGTCCCTTTACAGTCGGATAAATCGGGAGCAACCTCGCCCATTCGGCTGGTCTTTGCGCGTCCGGCAACTTTAAACTTGTCGCCGCGTCACCTTTTAAAAGCGCCCAGTCCGGATTTTCAAACTCCGGGGAACCGTTCCTCCACCGCGGCGCGCCATAAAGGATTATTCTTGCTCCGTCGCGCAATCCAAAGAACGATCTCGGGCCTCCAAAGAGTATCACCTTTGCGCGCCCGGTCGGCCCGGTCAAATCATCTAATTCGAAAGCCGCTATATGAACATTTTTGACGCGCGTCCGGCGAGTCTCTAATTCTGTCACACATCCGGAAACGACGCACTCAGGCGAAGCGTTCAGCGAATAATCGGCGAGCCCGCCTAACGGGGTAATATGCCGTCTGTCCTCATACCTCGCTGGCATGTGAAACAAAAGATCATAAACTGTGTCAATTCCAAGGCTTGACAGCAAGAACAGCCGTTTCGGCCCGACCCCGCCGAGACAGCTGACCGAATCGGTCTCCCTTATCGGTCTAACCTCATATCAGAGTTGAGCAGGCTCGGGTCTATGCCCAAAATATTGAGCGTGTTCGAGAGCTCCTGTTTTTTGGCCTCCTCGCTCTTCTCGATCCTGTCAAACTCAAGGGACGATATCGCGGACGCCGCCGAACCAATACCGCTCCTCGCCGTCCCTTCTTTGTTCAGCGCCGCCGCCGCGCGGTCCGGCATTTTGACCCTGCCGCCACCGATCTCGGACTTTTCTACGACCTCGCTCATCTCGCGCACAAACGCGCGGATACTGGCGTATCCGGAGTCGCGCATCGATTGAATTGACTGCAGCTCCGCCTCGCACTCGCCCACGTGCTGCTCCGCCTCACGGATGATCTTGTCCGCCTTCGTCTTCGCTTCCGCTATGATATCGGAGGCGTAAGCGTTAGCCTGGCTCAATTTTTCCTCGGCGATGGCGGAAGCGTTGCTGACCTTCTCCTCGGCGCTTCTCTGCGCCATCAACAGCGCCTCGTGAAGGGAACCCTTTATATTGTCGTAATCGCGAAGCCTCTCCCCCTGCTCGGCGATGATGCGCTCGCAGTCCTTTGTCTTCTGCACATATGCCTGTATGCACTCAGCGACCTTATCCAGAAATTCGTCCACTTCGGCGGGGTCGTATCCCCTCATCGTCTTTTTAAACCCCTGGTTTACTACGTCCAAAGAAGTTAAAAGTTCGCTCACAACTATACCCCCCGTTGTCGTCTTTTAAGAAACGCTGATGTATCGCGTTAAAGCGAGTTCGGATAACCGCCCGGCCTCATCAAAAAAGCCTGTCGATTGCGGCGAACCGGTATTAACGTCTCGCCCCGAAGATTCCTGTCCCGATCCTTACCATCGTGGAACCCTCCTCTATGGCGGCCTCGAAATCCCCGCTCATCCCCATAGACAGATGCCGCAGCCCCACTCCGAGTTTTGCGCGAATATCCAGAGCGAGCGACCTCAAAAGCGCGAATGAACGCCTCGTCTCGCTCACGGCTGCAAGCGGGCCTATAGTCATCAGGCCGTCCACTTTGAGGTTTGGACATTCGTTTATTATTTTTTCCGCCAACACAATACAACCGTCTGGAGAAACCCCATTTTTTGACTCTTCTCCAGATGTGTTGACCTCTATCATAATGATAAAAGGCTCAGTATTCAAGCCTGAATCATCTTTTCCCGCCTTTTCGGCCGTTATTTTGTCGAGCGCCGAGGCGAGTTCAAAGCTGTCGACGCTCTGTACGCAGTCGAAAAGCTCTAACGCCTTCCGGGATTTGTTGCGCTGCAGATGGCCTATCATGTGCCACTCCGCCGGCTTCCCCGCCCAGGACGCCGCTTTTTGTTCGCGTTCCTGCACCCTGTTTTCGCCAAGAATAGTTATACCACAGTCCAGCGCCATATACAAAGATTCCAGAGGTTGAAATTTCGACACTCCGATGAGTGTAACGTCCTTTGGCTCTCTGCCGGAGCGCTCCGCCGCCTCTTTAATTTTCGCGCGTATGCCGCTTATATTTTCGCGCATCAATTCTATCGTAATATCGCCCATTTAAAAACCCAACCCTTTGCCGAGCCTTTTTCCAGCCTCTACCAAAGTCTCACCCTGCCCTCACGGGCCGAGCTTCCGTTTACTATTACGGCGTCGCCCAAGTTGACGCCGCTCGTTACGAGATACCTGCCTCCACCGATAGAGCGGCCCCCGACCTTCGAGAACGTCGCCTCTGAACCCTTCATTACGAAAGCCCCCCGGAATCCGTTCCTCATAACGACCGCTGACTCCGGAACCGTGACTCCCGCCGTGGCGCCCGCCTCTATTATCAAATCGCCGTTCCTGGACAGCGTCACGTCCGGCGGAAACCAGGGGACGGTAAGGTACATCTTGACCCTATGCCCTACCCTCTCATATACCCTGACCTGAGCGTGGGAGGGAGTGTCCAACGCGTCCATTTTAACCATAACTTTATTTGACGCAAGATCCTCTTCTAATTTAACGGTCAGATCAGCGTAACCGATAAATCGAAGATCCTGGGGCTGCAAAATTATCTTGCCGATGACCGCGCCGCTTTTCACCTTCTGCCCGTCGCGCGTCATCGTCACCGGAGCGGCGTTTGGCAGCTCGTCCTGGCCGGGCCAGAGCGTCGGATACCGCCAGCTGCCCTCTAGACCGTCGGCCCCGGCAAGGAAATATCCCTCCTGGGGCGCCCTGACGTCTTTTAACGACGACCCGTTTCTGACACGCGCTAAGAGAGCGCCCTTGCCTACCCTGACCGGGCCGGCTCCGCTCGGAAAGTTGACTGTTCCGGACGCGGGAGCGGTAAGCCGCGTTTCGTTCCAGAGATAAACGCCTGACGCCGTCATCGTGTCGGTCTGAACCCACGGCAGCGCCCAGGTTATCTCAGGGTGCGCGCTGTCATACTCCTCAAAGTATGACTTGAAGGCAACTATCCAGATGACAGCGACAGCAGCCACAGAAAAAAAGTATATTATCTTTGGCCCGAGTTTTTGTTCCGGTCTTTGCTCTTTTTTCTCGCGCACCTTGACCCGGCTCTAATAACACTTCGAGTAATCGCATGATACGCACCGCAGACAGCCCTCCGCGTGAATCGTGGGAGCGCCGCAGGAGGGACACATATCGTCCTTGACGATTTCTACCGTCTCCCCGAGCGCTCTTTCGAGGCCCTGCGCGATTGCGTCCGGCAAGCTGAGTATTATCCCGTCGTTCTCGAAAATGGGCTGACTGCCCCCGATCCCCTTGAGCTGTTCTATTACGTCCCTCACCGTTACGCCGCTCCGAAGCGCAAGGGATATCAGGCGTCCCAAAGCTTCCGTGTGCGCCTGCGTGTCCTTGCCGGACTTGCCGAGAGTGGCGAAGAGCTCGAACGGACGTCCGCCAAGCTGATTCAGCGTGAGGTAGAGGTTCCCGAAACTAGTGCGTATCTTGACAGTGGTTCCCTGAAGGTTTGACGGGCGTTTGCGCGGTTTGACGCCGTTTGTGTCCGCGGCCGTTTTTTGGACTTTTTGCGCGTCCTCCGGCGTGTGAGCGCCGTGATAGAGCACCTGGGTTTCTTTGCAGCGGTCGCGGTAAATCGTAATACCCTTGCAGGACTTTTCGAACGCGAGGAGATAGGCGCTTCGCACGTCATCAGATGTAGCCGAGTTCGGCAAGTTTATCGTCTTGCTGACGGCGTTGTCGGTAAATTTCTGGAAAGCGGCCTGCATTTCAACGTGTTCGGCGAAGGGTATGTCGTGCGCCGTCACGAAGATCTCCTTGAGTTGACGGGGCGCTTCCGTCCCGGAAAGCGTACCGGTGGACAGAACCTGCTCCAGTATAGACCCGCTCGGGTCTCCCTGGTGGGCCATCGCCTCCTCGAGGTACGAGTTAATGTAGACAAGGGTATCGTTGTCCAGAGCCTTTCTCCTGTACGCGAGCGCGAATACGGGCTCTATGCCGCTGGAACACTCCGCTAGGAGCGATATCGTCCCTGTGGGCGCGATGGTCGTGACGGTGGCGTTTCGCATCTTCCTCCCCAGCTTATCCCACAAGCTGCCGCTCCAGTTGGGGAACGAACCCCTGGTCTCGGCAAGCGATTCGCTCTCATCGTGACCGATCTTCTGTATGAAGCCCATGATTCTCTCCGCAAGATCGAGTGATTCGCGGCTTCCGTAACGAACGCCGCGGAGAAAAAGCAGTTCCGCCCAACCCATGACGCCGAGCCCTATTTTCCGGTTGCCCTTCGTCATCTTCTCGATTTTATCCAGCGGATAGTTGTTCGTATCTATGACATCATCGAGAAAACGCACTGCCAGACGAACGGTCTCCTCCAGATGATCCCAGTTTATCTCGCGGCCCTTTGTCATGTGTATGAGGTTTATGGAGCCCAGATTGCAGCTCTCGTAAGGGAGGAGAGGCTGTTCTCCGCATGGGTTCGTGCTGTCCAGCCTTCCGCAGGATGGAACCGTGTTTGCGTCCTCGATGCGATCCAAGTACAGCACTCCGGGGTCGCCTGTTCTCCACGCGCTTTCGATAAGGAGGTCCCAGAGTTCGGACGCCTTGATCACGCGGCTCTTTTCGCCGGTTCTCGGATTGACCAAATCCCAGTCCTCGCCCTTTCGCGCCGCGTCCATAAAGGCGTCCGTGATGCCGACGGAGATGTTGAAATTCGTGAGCTTTCCGTTTTCGGTCTTCGCCTTGACGAAGTCCATGACATCAGGGTGAGAGACCGACAGTATGCCCATGTTCGCCCCTCTGCGCGTGCCGCCCTGTTTTACGACCTCTGTCGTATGATCGAAGAGTTCCATAAATGAGATCGGCCCTGACGCGACTCCGGACGTGCTTCTGACCCTATCGCCGGCCGGCCGCAGACTCGAGAAGTTAAAGCCCGTCCCTCCCCCGCTCTTATGAACGAGCGCGGTTGACGCGAGCGCGCCGAATATATCCTCCATACTGTCGTCTATCGGAAGCACAAAGCAGGCTGAGAGCTGGCCCTTGGGGGTCCCGGCGTTCATGAGCGTCGGAGAGTTAGGCAGAAAGTCCAGGCGAGCCATCATATTGAAGAATTTTACGGTCCATTCGTCCTTGTCACAGCCGAAGGAATCCTCCGACTTAGCCACCGCGGCGGCGACCCTCCAGAGCATGTCATCCGGCTCCTCGATGATCTCGCCCGCGTCGTCCTTTCTCAAATATCTTCTCTCGAGCACCTTCAGCGCGTTATCTGAAAACTGCGCCTTTATCCTATCGGTCAAATTAATTTCCTCCGTCCAAAATCATATTAAAAATAAACCGGCATTTCCTTAAAGGTCGTCACGGCCAAAGACGGCCGACGAAGTCGGCGACTCCCATATCTCGACCTCGTGAAGGGCGTAATTTTCTCCGCGAACCAGAGGATCGAGCCTCTCGAATACAAAGCGGGCCACGTTCTCGGCGGACGGCTGTTCAAAAATGTCGTTGAGATACACGTGATCGAACTTCGAGATAATCTCCTCGTTTACGATCCTTTTGACCTCGAGAAAATCGACGACCATCCCCTCTTCGTCCGGCGTGCCCTTGACGACGACGGACATCTTGTACGTATGCCCGTGAAGACGTTCACACTTGCCGTGATACTTCACAAGATTATGCGCTGCATCGAAGGTGAACTCTTTTCTTAAAAGCATTATACCCTTTACCTTTCTTCAAATGAGATTTTTTTGACGATAGCGGCGCGATTTTTCGCCTGAAAGACCAAGAATCTCCTTCATCATGAGAGCCGAGTTTACCGCCTTATCGTCTACACAGTTATTGTACATCAGATAGATAACTTTAGCCCCTCTGACATTTTCAATTCTTCCAATCCACTCTTCCAACTCAAATGTGTCGTACTCGTAGTCAAAGCGTTCGTAGATCGAGGCGCGCAGGTTGCGCCAGCCTGCCTTGTTGCGTCCGTGAAATCTCGCCAGAGTCCCCCACTCTGATGTAACCGGCCATACCGGCCCTAACGTCCAACCGATGTCGGGCTCGTCGACAGCGGTATACGCGATATTTTCCGCACGGAGAGCGTCCGTGAATCTTTCGCCATTTCCGGGGGTAAACCAAGAGTTGTCTCTGACCTCAACGGCAAGCGGCATCGGCCCGCTTACCTCGCGCAGGCGTTTAAAGTAGACGAGCCCCTCTTTGCTGAACTTCCAGTACGGCGGAAATTGAAACAAGAGATACGCCAGGCGTCCGGAATTATGTAAAATCCGAACGGGGTTTATAAACTCCTCGAAGAGGCGCTTCCTCTGATCGGAAGTGAGATCCTCCCTCCTCACCAGAGCCGGAGCTTCGCTCGGCGCGCCGCCCGAGCCGGCCAAAAGTTCCGCGCGCAGCCAATTGGGCAGCGCCGTAAATTTTGCGCGGTGAAATGTAAAGAGCGAGAAGGATTTTACGCCAAATGTGAAGTTTTTGGGGGTTCCCGCAATCCAGCGAAAGATGTTTCCGGGATCGGGCATGGCATAATACGTCGAGTCTACCTCGACTGTGTTGAAAAAAGCCGCGTAATGAGCGAGCCTGGAAGCCGGAGTCGACGCACTCGCCGGATAGAATCCGCTCTTTATAAGTGTTTTGTCCGTCCACGAACATGTCCCTATCCGAATTTTTTCACTAATTTCGGCAGGCAGCGCGCCCATCTGATCCCCCAATCCCTCCTATATTTGCTCGTGCCGCAAAGAACGAGGCCGTGAGGCGCACCCCACGGCCTCGTTCTTTATCTGCTTACTCTCAATCCTCGTAGTTCATGGCAGCCAAGTGCTGATAGTACCGCCATTTGAGCTTGAGCTCCTTTTCCTCTTGAGCCAAGAGTAATGCCGCCGTATCGGGTGACGACTTCTGAAGAGCCTTGTAGCGGACTTCATTGTAGATGTAGTCGGCCAACGGAAGCGTAGGCTCTTTGCTGTCGATCGTGAGCGGGTTTTTGCCCTCAGCGACTAACGCCGGGTTGTAGCGCATCAGAATCCAGTGTCCCGAATCGACAGCCTTCTTCTGCTGTTCGAGACCGCGATGCATTTCAATGCCATGCGCAATGCAGTGGCTGTACGCCAATATGATGGACGGACCGTCAAACGCCTCCGCTTCCAGGAACGTCTTTACCGTATGAGCGTCGTTTGCGCCCATCGCGACCCGGCCGACATACACGGAGCCATACGCCATAGCCATGAGAGCCAAGTCCTTCTTGCCCTGCCGCTTGCCGCCCGCGGCAAACTTGGCGATGGCGCCGCGCGGCGTCGATTTCGACATCTGGCCTCCGGTGTTGGAGTACACCTCTGTGTCAAGTACCAAAATGTTGATGTTGCGGCCGGACGCCAGTACGTGATCCAATCCGCCGTAACCTATGTCGTAAGCCCAACCGTCTCCGCCTATAGCCCAGACGCTCTTTTTTACGAGCGCGTCGGCCACGGACAGGAGTTCCTCCGCCTCAGGGGAATCAAGCCAGGCAAGTTTCTCCTTCAGCGTTTCCACCCTGTCGCGCTGCAGGGCGATTTCCTGCTCTGTCGTCTGGCGCGCCTCGACTATTTCCCTGGCGAGCTCTTCGCCCACCTCGCCGGAGAGTCCACCCAAGAGTTCCGCCGCGTACTCGCGGTGTTTGTCCAGCGTCAGCCGGAAACCTAAGCCAAACTCAGCGCAGTCCTCGAAGAGCGAGTTCGACCACGCCGGGCCGCGCCCCTCGTCATTCGACGTCCACGGAGTTGTCGGCAGGTTGCCGCAGTAAATCGAGCTGCAGCCCGTCGCGTTGGCGATAAGCGCCCTGTCCCCAAAGAGGGACGACAGCAGCTTGATATACGGCGTCTCGCCGCAGCCGCCGCAAGCGCCCGAGAACTCGAATAGCGGGTGCAGGAGCTGGACGTCTTTTACGGCGCCGTGATTGAGCAAACCGCGGTCTGCATCAGGAATATCGAGGAAGAACTTCCAGTTCGCCCTCTCCGCCTCACGCAGTTCGATCTGGCTCGTCATGTTAATCGCCTTTTTGCCTGGTTCGTTTTTGTTCTTCGCGGGGCAGTTCTGCACGCAGAGTGAGCAGCCGATACAATCTTCCGCCGCCACTTGGACGGTGTACTTTTTGCCGGCGAAGTTCTTCCAATTGGCGTCGGCCGATTTGAATGTCCGAGGCGCCCGAGCGAGAAGTTCGGCGTCGTAAACCTTGGCGCGTATTGTCGCGTGCGGGCAGACGAGCGCGCACTTGCCGCACTGGATGCAGACAGACGGATCCCACGCGGGGATATCTATGGCGACGTTGCGCTTTTCGTACTGCGTCGTACCGGTCGGATAGTTCCCGTCCTCCGGCATCTGTGATACTTTGATGGCATCCCCCTCGTTAATCATCATCGGTCCCAATACATCCCTGACAAACCGCGGCGAATCGCCGGCCACGGCGTCCCTGATGTCGAAGGGACTCGACGCCTCAGCGGGGATATTGACCTCAAAGAGGTTCGCCAAGGTCGAGTCCACCGCCTCGATGTTCTTTTTGACTACCTCGTCACCCTTGCGGCCATAGGTTTTCTTTATGGACTTCTTGATGGCGTCAATGGCAACGTCCTTTGGCAGCACGCCGCTGATGGCGAAGAAGCACGTCTGCATGATAGTGTTGATGCGACCGCCCATGCCGGTATCCTTCGCTATTGTGACCGCGTCTATCGTATATACTTTTATCCGCTTCTCAATTATCTGTTTTTGAACAGTGAGAGGCAGCTTGTCCCATATCTCGTCCTTGCCGTACGGGCTGTTCAGGAGGAAAGTAGCGCCGTCCAGGGCGTTTTTGAGCATGTTATAGCGTTCGAGGAACGAGAATTGATGGCAGGCTATAAAATTGGCCTTGCTGATAAAGTAGGAGGCGTAAATCGGATTCGGGCCGAAGCGCAGGTGGCTGGTCGTGATGCCGCCTGATTTCTTCGAGTCGTATTCGAAATACCCCTGCGCGTAATAATCCGTATCCTCGCCGATTATCTTGATCGAGTTCTTGTTCGCCCCTACTGTGCCGTCGGCGCCGAGCCCGTAAAAGAGGCAGCGGACGCACTTCGGATCTTCAGTGATATAGTGAGGGTCATGCTTCAGGCTGCTGAACGAAATGTCGTCATCGATTCCGACCGTAAAGCCATTTTTCGGCTCGAGTTTATTCAATTCGTCGAAGACAGCCTTTACCATCGCCGGGGTGAAATCCTTCGACGACAGACCGTAGCGCCCGCCGATTACGGAAATTTCCGGACGGCTCGAGAGCGATTGGACAACGTCCATGTAAAGCGGTTCGCCGGGTGCGCCAGGCTCTTTGCAACGGTCGAGGACGGCGATCGAACGGACCGTCGCCGGAAGGGTGTTCAAAAACGCCGAAATATCGAACGGCCTGTAAAGCCGCACTACCAGCACGCCCACCTTTTCGCCGTCCGCCGCCGCGTGTTCGACAGCCTCGCGCGCTACGTAAGCGCCGCTTCCCATGATGACGATCACTCGCGTCGCGTCCGGAGCGCCGTAGTAATCGAAGAGATGATACTTCCGGCCAACGCGCTCGGCAAAGAGGTCCATCGCGTTCTGCACGACGCCCGGCATCTGGGCGAAATACGGCGAACACGCCTCGCGGGACTGGAAAAATGTATCGGGGTTCTGCGCCGATCCGCGAAGTTCGGGGCAGTCCGGTGTGAGTCCTCTGGCGCGATGTTCCTGAACGAGTTCGCTGTTTATAAGCGCCCTCATATCGTCGTAGCCGATCTGTTCGACCTTCATGACTTCGTGGCTTGTGCGGAAGCCGTCGAAGAAATGAAGTACCGGCACCCGCCCCTCCAGCGTGGCCATCTGGGCGATCAGAGCCATGTCCATAACCTCCTGCACGGAGGAAGAACAAAGCATGGACCAGCCTGTGGAACGCGTTGCCATTACGTCGGAATGATCGCCGAATATCGACAGCGCGTGCGTAGCGATCGTCCTGGCCGAGACGTGCATCACCGTACTCGTGAGTTCGCCCGCGATCTTGAACATGTTCGGGATCATCAGGAGCAACCCCTGTGACGCCGTAAAGGTCGTCCCAAGCGCGCCGCTTTGAAGCGCTCCATGATACGCGCCAGCGGCGCCCGCCTCGCTTTGCATCTCGACTACGCTTGGAATCGTTCCAAAAATGTTAGGGCGTCCCTCCGAACTCCACTGATCCGCCCATTCACCCATATTCGACGACGGAGTTATCGGATAAATGGCTATTACCTCACTCGTCGCGTGCGCTACATAAGCTGCGGCCTCGTTACCGTCAAGCGTTACCTTGGGTCTTGCTGACATAACCCTACCTCCCACAATAAGTCTCCCGTGTGTATCCTGCTCCGGGGATAAAGAAACCTCGCCTCGGCGCGTCCCGCGTCCGCGCGCTAAATCGGATTTACCAGAGAATCGGCGGATCACCGTCCGCTGTTTTTTTAATCACTCCATGATCTATCTGCAATTTTTGAATGGCGCTGTAACATTCGTTGAGTATTTTAACGCGATTTCGCGTCTCTGCGAGATATGCGTCTATGGTATTCAGAAAAAAATTCATCGAGACAACTTTTTTATCCAAATCACCAGACACAACTCCAAGTACCTTTTCGTCCAAGCAGCACTCCTTCGCGATTTCCCTCATCGTAAGTAACGTGCCGTTGGCTATCGAACCGTTGATTTTTTTTAATATATCAATTGTGATTATCACGGTTACGACGCCTCCATTTCGACAATGTATGAAGCCATTTACTCCGCCGCACTAGGCGGTACGGAACCAATATATATGATATAGCCGAAAAATGGAATATCTTAAAAGGCTTACACACTTGATAAATTCGGCCTATTTTTTATTATACAAGTCGTTGACGAACTGAGAGGGTGGGTGTTACAATTGCCGTCGTTCGGGGCGTAGCGCAGCCTGGTTAGCGCGCCTGGTTCGGGACCAGGAGGTCGGAAGTTCAAATCTTCTCGCCCCGACCAAAAGACCTGAGGAGATCCCGGTTCGCGCCGGGGTCTTTTTTAATGCCGATCACTTATTGACTAATCCTCACTATTGGGATATCATAGTAATCAAGGGGACGTATCTATGCAGGAGCGCGAAATTCAAAGAGGAGAGGATAAGACCGTATCGCGCAACAGGCACGCGCGGCACGAATATTTTATTCTGGAATCAATGGAGGCCGGCATCGTCCTTTCCGGTACAGAGATCAAGTCGGTTCGCGCAGGAAGCGTGAACCTGAAGGACGGATTCGCTAGAGTTGACGGTGGTGAGTTGTGGCTTTACAATGTTCATATCTCTCCTTACGAGAAAGGAACGTACTACAACAAGGATCCGCTTCGTCCAAGGAAGCTGCTGGTGCATAAGGGGCAGCTTTTAAAACTGAATATGAAGGTCAGGGAGAAGGGGCTTACGCTAATCCCCCTCGCGATGTATCTGAAAGAGGGGAAGCGCGCCAAGATAGAGCTTGCGATCGCAAAAGGCAAGCAGCAGCACGACAAGCGGGATTCGATAACCGAGAGGGATGCCGAACGCGAGATGGCGAGAAGCGTCAGGGATCGTGGCAAGCGCGATTATTGAAGCACCGAAAAGGGGGCGACAGGTTTCGACAGCAGGATGGAAGGTTTGGAAGTGCGAGCCGAGGATGGGGAACCCTCGTAAATCCGGCCCTAAAACAATAATTGCCAACGAAGATTTCGCACTGGCTGCTTAGTTAAGCAACCACGCTCCCCGGGGGCTCGGTCGTTGGAACCCGGAAGGGCGTCAAAAAGACGGCTGGAACCGCAGTAGATTCTTCTGATTGCGGTTCGAGACTCTAGAGAAGAATAGATGACCGGAATCCTGTCCATGGGAGTCCGAAACTCGAAATACAAACACGGACTACGCTCGTAGCGCTGCCAAATGGTCCCC
>JAISYM010000110.1 GCA_031269875.1 Synergistaceae bacterium | reverse complement strand
GCCAATAGGCACGTTGGACACATTGATTGCCGCTCACGCTAAATCACTCAACTTAACGCTTGTCACAAACAATACCCGTGAATTTCAGCGCGTAGATGAACTCTTCATCGTGGATTGGCTGAGCTGATACATTCCTTACCAGGCTTTGGGAATGAACCCCTCCGGGACGTCGATCTTCACGGTGTCGCCGGTCTGTGTGATGACGTAAAGGCCGGCTTTGAGGGCGGCGGCTTTGACGTTTGACGGCATGACGGCTCCCGCGAGAGCGCCGAGGATCCTTCGCTTGTCGCCTTTTTTGTCTCTGCTGAGGCGAAGTATCCGCAAGCGCTGCAAGTGGTCTTCCACGTCGCTGTATGACGGTTTCGACTTCACCTCCACACCGACGATGGACTCCCCGTTTTCCAGGAGGATATCGAACTCCGCTATTTTTTGTCCGTTGCTCTCGTCATGAATAACTTGACGCAATCCGGAAATATCGTCGAAGTGGAAACCAAGGGCGTTAAACTTCTGTACGATGTTGGGCGCTACCAGATGCTCGGTCAATTCGCCAAAGCGATTGCCCAACTTTCCAATTTGCCTGTCGGTCTCTTTTAACTGCCGGGCGTTCTCTTTTATCATTCTGTCTGTTTCCTGCATCCTTCGGTCCGTTTCCTGCATCCTTCTGTCCGTTTCCTGCATCCTCCGGTCGGCTTCTTCGCTCAATTTCTGCATGCGCAGATCCGATTCCTGGAACATCGCCCAGACTTTCTCAAACGTAAGGCCCATTTCCGGTTCGCGCGTTTGCGTTGTCATAGCGTCTCCTCCCTGCCATGAAAAAATCTTTGTTTTATTTTATCACATATTGATCAGGCCAGTCCTCCTCACACGCCGGCGTGACATGCTGGTTATCCTCATGTGGACGAAAATGGTGAATTATAATAGAATGTCGCTGAATCGCAGATGGAAGAAACGATTTGCGCTGCCATACCGTTTGGGAAGCCTGATGCCGTAAAGGTTTAGATTTTTATCCTTTAGGCCTCTAACTAAATCAGCCTTTCTTTAATATTGTTGCTGGGGTGATCCGTATCAGACGTTTAAATCTAACAATAAATCGGACTTTCCTTAACAAATGAGCCGCGATCAGAGCGCCGAACGCCGGGCGAACGGGATTGAGATTTCCGGGATGTCGGTCGAACTCGGCGGCAGGGCCATATTGCAAGACGTATCCTTTGAGGCGGAGCCGGGCGGTTTTTTGTACGTGATAGGCCGGAACGGAGCGGGAAAGAGTACGCTGCTCAAGTGCATCGCGGGGGTGATCGGAAGCTACAGCGGGAAACTCGTTATCTCAGGACGCGAGGCATCCTCACTAAGCGCCAGGGACAGGGCGCGTCTCGTCGCTTATGTTCCGCAGAGTTCGCCGGCGGACGTGCCTTATACCGTCTTGGATTTTATCGAGATGTCGCGCTATCCGTGGCGGGGCGTCTCCTCGGAGGCGGACGACAGGCGCGCGGTAACGGAGGCGATGGAGCTGACCGGGATCGCGCCCTTTGCGGACCGCAGGCTTTCAAGTCTCTCGGGAGGCGAGCGGCAGAAGGTGATGATAGCTTCCGCGATCGCACAGGAGAGCGGGACGATACTGATGGACGAACCGACGACATACCTCGACTATGCCCATCAGGTGGAGACGATAGACGTGATGGCGCGCGTAAACAGGGAGCGCGGCGTCACGATGATCGTCGTCACGCACGATGTAAATCTCGCCATGGGGCTTTCGGGCAAGCTCGTCGCGATGTCCGGCGGGCGCGTGGAGTGGACCGGCCCGCCCGCCGGACTGCTCGAACCGGGCTGGCTCCACAGAATATTCGGCGTTTCGTTCAGCCGGTACAGTTCGGGGCGTGACGGCGAATTTCCCATCCTCGTACCGGAAAGGGGAATTTTGCGACTATGAGCAGGGATTTCAAGATAGCCTCGCTCATGGTGGTTCTGCCTTTGCTCGTGGTTCTTGCCGCTCCGTGGGCCGGCGTGAGGCTGATCCTGCCGGGCGAAGTGTTCGGCTGGGGCGCGGGCTTCCTCGACTCCGCCGAAGCGCGTATATTCTGGCAGCTTCGCGTGCCCAGGGTCATTCTCGCGTGGTGCGCCGGCGCGACGTTTGGGCTCTGCGGCATGGTCTTTCAGGCGCTGTTCCGCAACCCGCTGGCGGAGCCGTCTCTTCTCGGCGTTTCCTCCGGCGCGGCTCTCGGCGCGGCCGTCTCGATTCGCTTAGGGTTAGGGGCTGGTTCGCTCGGCGCGGCAGTGACGACCGGGCTGCTTGGGACGGTGGCGACTCCCGCGTTCGCGTTCTCCGGCGCTCTCCTTGCGATAGCGATAATATCGGCTTTCGCGCGCTTGGCGCGCGGCGCGAGCGACGCGACGCTCCTGCTTGCCGGGGTCGCCATAAGCTCTCTTTTTTCGAGCTTGATAATGGTTTTTCAGTATACCGGCGGGGCCGTCGAGACGTATAAACTGCTGTCCTGGACGATGGGCGGCATAAGCGTCGTCGGCTTGGGCGAGGGCTTGAGCGCTGTCCCGTCACTTTTAATAACCCTCGCGATGTCCTTCTATTTCTCGACGGAACTCGACTTGATCACATTCGGAGACGAGATCGCGGCAACGAGAGGCGTGGAGCTGGAAAGGATGAAGAGGCTGCTCTTTATCGGTATGTCTCTCTCCGTGGCGATGGTTGTGGCCAACTGCGGGCCGATAGCCTTCCTCGGATTGATCGCTCCGCACGCCTCTCGCCGTATTGCCGGGCCGAGACACCGCATCCTAGCGCCTTGCTCCGCGGCGGTCGGCGGTACGGCCCTCGTCCTTTGCGACACCGCCGCGCGAACCCTCTGGGCACCGGCCGACCTGCCAGTTGGGATAATTATCTCCTTCCTCGGCGCGCCGTTCTTCATGTGGCTGCTCTTCAGGCCACGCCATAGATGACGCCTTGAGCGCGCCCTTTAGATTCGGCACGACTTCCTACATTATAGAGGCCGGACTTTTGGAAAACCTGATATGGCTGTCGCGTACAGAGCCGCCCGTCAGGATAAGCGAGATGCAGCTCGTCCTGTTCGAAACGCCGGAGATATCGAACATCCCGTCCGAGAGAGAAGCCGCCGCTTTAGCCTCGGAAGCCGCCGCGCGCGGCATGGCCTTCACGGTGCATCTGCCCGGCTCGATCGAGCTTGGCAATCCCGACGCCCGTATAAGAGCCGCCTCCGTCGATCTGTTCCAAAGGGTTGTCGGATTGACGCGGGCACTCGAACCGATATGCTGGACGCTTCACATACCGTCACCCGCGCGCGAAGATGCTGAAAGTTATATCGACAGGGCGGAATATACGCTCGCGCCGCTTTTGGGGGAATTTGCCTCGCCGCGTGAATTGGCGATAGAGAACATCTACCCCGTTTTTGACGTGGAATCGCGAATCGCCGAAGATCTCGACACCTCGGTATGCATCGACGCCGGGCACTTGATTTGTTTCGGACAGGACGTCTGGAGCTTTATGGATCGCTGGATGGCCCGCTGCCGGAACATACACCTCCACGGCTGCCGCGGCCGCAGTGATCACCAAAGCCTCGCCCTCCTGCCGAAAGGCTTTCTCGCGGAGTTTCTCTCTCGCGCCGCGCTTGCCCCGGACTTGCGCGTCATAACAATGGAAGTTTTCGGAACGCAGGACTTCGAAAGCTCGATAGAGGCTCTCCGGGAACATCTGAATTATCCCGAATGAAAGAAAAATTTCGGGGACGAATAAGGCTATAAAGCTGTAAAATTGGGCATAACAATGAAATTGGTGCTTGTCACGGCTAATAAATAGTAATACAATAAATTAATAAGTTTTGGGTATTATCATCTGCTGGCCGGCGGGAGGCGGAAGTTATCCTTTTTACTGATATGCTCCGAGACACGACAATAGAATCTTCGGCGGGCGTCGCGTGCGGTTGGCCCGTCACTATGCGTCCATTGCGGGAAACCGCCGGGGAGGGGCGGAACTTTCACCGGCCTTTTGAATGTTTTATACAACTACTGAGGAGGGGAGTGGCTGATAAGGAGAGAGTGATTTGATTCACGCGATATAGAGCAAGCGCTGTATTTTACGCCGGGCAGACACCCGGGCCATTACGATGAAAGCAGAGGTGTTTTAAGAGATGAGAAAGATTTTAAAGAGGAGATGGGCATTCCTGTTCGCGTTAGCGGCGCTCGTCGCGTTCGCGGGTATTGCGTGGGCGGGTTATGGCGCGATCTATTTTACTGGAGTATCTGGGAACAGTGCGGCAAATGTTATTTTAAGAAACAACACTACTACCACCACTGCTGACAACGACACTAACATAATACCTGCCAGCGCATTAGCCGCAGTATCATTTGATGTCGTGCCGACTACTGAATACCAAGAAAATAGTGTGGGTAGCAAAGTTCATTTTTACTTTTCGGATGGCGCGTCGTCAGATAGTACTCTCGAAGGCGCAAAGGTTCAGATTGACAAGATTAGCTTTAAGCTGAATTACGGCTTCAAAGCAAAGTCAGGCACCACTGTCATAGAAGGCTCTGCGCAAGATACGGCAGATAATATTGTTGCTACGTCAGACACAACAGATATAACATTTGATCCAACTACAATACTACTCGCTGCGAATGACCATGGATTTGTCGCAAACGCTCATTATAAGAATAATGCTACTAACGTTGCAGGGAAAAAAATAAATGTCAACTCTCATAGCCCAGGAGGCTCACCCACCAACTCTGTAGAGTTTGCCGCGACCGAAATTAAAGTCAATAATATTGCTGCTACAGCAATAACTGGTGGGTCTGACTCTTTGGGTGGTGCCGATACTGGATTGATGTATACGAAGTCTCATTATGGCAAATTGCCCTCACCTCCCACTGCCGGGGGGAAAAGTATAGTCCCTTCAGCCGATATCGCAGTAGAAATCGCTAACAACAATTATGTTTGGGATTTGAAGTCTATACAAATAGCGCCGAACGGCACATCTAGCTTTGGTGGAATGGCTACAGTCCGAGGGGTGACAGCAAAGAGAAAGGCTTTTACTAATCCCTCAAGTGTTAGTGAGATCTATAATAACGTGGCGCATATAGAATTTTTCGGCAAGCCTGCGTCGGACGAACAGATAGATTTCATCGTTCAGGGTACAGTTGTTGAGAAGAATGCTCCTTACAAACCTGTCTTAAGGAATGTTTCGAAGCTGGTATCCATTACGCCGGAAGAAACCAACATTGCCGTAACTACAGACCCTAGCGGCAACACTTTGACCTTCCCGAACAATGGAGATCTCCGTGAAATAACCGTATATTTCCCAGATGGCGTTACGCCAAAACCAGCTGAATTCCCAGGAACAACTGGTTTTGCTACAAACTATTATAATGCCAACCTATATGAGGCGAACGGAATGCCAATATTTGCTAATGGCAAATCGGATGCCTACATCGCAGGTTACAAATTAACTGTTACAAGGACACGCGTCCAGGGTGGTAAAAAAATAATTTATTCATTTACTGGAGACCCGGATGCGACTACCAGTGGATATTTCGAGTTGTACCCGGGCGGTGTTTTTGCTAACGGCGATTGGTATCTACTCGACCCGATTGCGATATCGGTAAATAACGGGACGCCTCCGACTCCCACGACTGTTAATTTAGCCCCATCATCTTTAACGAGGACAGCCGGTACTTCCTTCACCAGTGATCCCATATACATCACCGGTGGTGTTACAATTGCCGGATTGGGGCTGACCGATAATGCCACACCAGCTAATTCCGTTTCTCCCTTCGCTGGCGTGACGGCAACGGTAAATTCCCCGAACTCGTCGTTTACGGTTAAGGGCAATACTTCCATCGTGGACACTAAAACTGTGTACGTATTCTATTACCAAAACGGCAAACTGCTCAGTCAGCCATTCTCTGTTACGATAAATCCAGCGCCTGGCGCTCCCTCGCTCAGCATCTCGACAAGCGACAAACATATCAGCGCTAATGTTGGTGAGGCGATGACGCCGCGGATAATAACCGTGACGCCGAGCAGCGGCACGAACCTCCAAGTCCGTGTTTCTCAGACTTTCTACAGGGGCGTATCCTTTGACGTGCAAAGCTCAGGGAACACAATTCGCGTTTACGGCACGCCGACTTTGACTTCCGGCGGAGCACAGCAAATAAGCGTGGCCGGTACAGTGCTCATCAACGATACTCGCGTAGACGCAACAGCGACGAGCTTCGACATCACCATAACGGACAATACGCCGGCGCCGCCGGACATGACGCTCAATCCGTCTTCGATATCGGATCTGGTGGCCGGTACTCCGGTCAGCGGCAGGTCGGTAACCATCGTGCAGAGTCCTTCGTCGCCGTTGCTCAGCATCACGGGCTTCAGCACCGCGTCAGACGGCACCGCCGGCACTGCAGGCGCTCACGTGCGCATCTGGAACGGCCTGACGCTCACGGCATCTGGCGGCAAGATAACGATCACAGGGACGCCGGAAAAGGCCGGCGACGCCAAGTTTACGTTAGCGGGGACGATCGGGACCGATAATGTCACGGCGACGCTCACGCTTTCCGTCAAGAGCGCCCCTGCGAGCGCAAACCTCTTCTCGAATTGGACAGCGTGGACGCTTAACCCGAATATCGCCGCCCGCACAGCGACGCTGGATATCCCGGTCACCAGTGAATTCGTGGCCGCTTTCGGTACCGGCGGCAAAGTCACCACAGCGGACATCAAAGCAGTCGGCCTCGACGTCGACTCCCCATACGCCGCCCTTAAAGAGCCGGTCAAATTCGCGATCGTGAGCGGCGGCACGTATGGAACGCTCCGGTTGACGCTCGAGTTCGACCAGCCTGCAAGCGGACACGCGAATGACTGGTACGAGGATATCGAAATCGACCTGATCGAGGTCACGGGCGCCAACAACGCGACCAAGTGGTCGAGTTACGCCTCAAATCCGATAGCACTGGACGATTTGAAGCAGACAGGCGGCAGCACCGGCTCCGGCGGCGGCTGTGACGCGGGATTCGCCGGCGCGGCACTGCTCCTGGCCGGCGCGTTCTTTGCGGTCAGCAAGGCCCGCAAGCGCTAGCCCGTAACCCCAAAAGCACATAGACACACAGAGCCGGCGGCCAATAAATAAAGGCCGCCGGCTCCTACATTACGTAAATCCCAACGTCCGTCTTGGCGAATACGTCATCATGCCAAACCATATCCATTTGTTTCGGCGTATCGTTGTTCCGCGGCGTTTTGGGCGCGCGGGCGGGTGTGCGGGTAGGCGGGCGCGCAGTGCGCGCCCCTTGTATTGGTGGGGTTTTCGGGTTCGAATCGTGCGTCCGGCGTGGTCCGGCATGATGGCATATTTTCCGATTGTTTTTCCGTAGGGGACGCCGCCCACGGCGTCCCGCTGTTTTCTCACCGCCCTCGCGTCCCGCCGTTTTTCCACCGCCCACGGCGTCCCGATCATTACGTAAATCCCAACGTCCGTCTTGGCAAATATGTCATCATGCCAAACCATATCCATTTGTTTCCGCGTGTCGCGGCGGGATGGAACAACGGGACGCCGAGGGCGGCGTCCCCTACGATTCGATGGGGGCGGTTTTTTTGCAATGCGATCGAGGCTGTGGCATAATATCAGATATATTATGCATAGCGAGGTATATCTGTGGATCGACTCGAATATACGTTTAAAAACGACACGCTGTTTAAAGT